>NZ_JBDPHA010000035.1:0-1477 GCF_039841805.1 Romboutsia sp. 1001216sp1 | reverse complement strand
GGGGCCGCCGCTCGAGAACAACCCCGAGATTCCCCCGTCATCGAGAGATGAGGGCCTTCGTCTCCTGCATGGCCTAGAGACCAATCTCGCGGCCTCTCTCCAAACGCCTCAGGAGGCTTGACTCCCTTGAGTCCACCCAGTGAGCTCCAAGAGATACCCGTCGCGATTCGAGAGCAGAGCGGGGTTCTTTGCTTCCACTCGAGATGAATGCCTGTCTCCCCGGGTGCGTCTGGAATGCAACCCCGAGATCCCTGTCGCCCCTGGAGAGGAACATTGGCTTCTGGACACAAGCCTAGATGAGGTCTATTGGCCCTGCAGTCACTCGAGAGCAATCCCCAGCTTTCCTTCGCAACTCGAATGGAAGATTGGACTTGCCTGGGCCAACACAAGAGGCATCCTGAATTCCCCGTCGTAACTCGAGAATCCCGCCGTAACTCGAGAAAAACCACGTGGCTCCCCCGTCATCGCAAGATGAAGCCCTTTCCCGCTACAGCGCCTCAGGAGAAGTCCCACGTTAGGAATTGGAGGTCGAAAGGGCACTTGGCACCCTTGATGCGACCCACAAAGTTCCCCGAAATCCCGGTCTCCCTCGAGAGGAACACTGAGGTTTTCCGGCACCCCCTCCTCTGAGCCCTTTCTCCCCTCCTGATCTGGACAGGAGGGTCGACTCCCCTGCTTTGTCTGGAAGGGGTTCCCGACCTTCCGGTCGCACCTCAGGATGAGGCCGGTCTCACGAAGACATTCCAGACGTGGCCTCGTGGGTGGTTCCACATTCCGTAGGACCCCGATTTCCCGGTCCCCTCTTGATAAGAACCCGATGCCCGGACACCTCTCCGAACTCCAGCCTGTGAATGCAGTCAACACGAAGGGGCAGTTTTTCCGTGCATCGTTCGGAAAAAACCCCAGGTTCCAAATACAGCTCGACAAGCGGCCTCTCTCCCCGGGGACATCTCGAGAGGCAGGCGGAGTTCCATGCCTCAACCCAAGACGAGGCCTGACTCTCCTGTCCCCAGTCTGCAGGGACCCTGCGATCGGAGTCTGAAATCAGAGGTACCCTGCGGTTCCTGCCTCAACTGGAGATGAGGCCCTCTTCCAATGCACCAAACCCAGTGGAGTCCCGAGAGGCCCCTCCCACCTCCAGTTTCCCTGACTTCTCAGAGCCACCATGAGAAGCCCCCTGAGGTCACCTGCACAAGTCGAGGGAACCCAGGGTTTCCTGCCTCAACCCGGGAAAGACCTCGAGAGACCTTCTTCAACACGTCTCGAGGCCAGATTCCCCTACCATGGCTCGGGAGCAATGACGCGCTCCCCCTCGCCACTCGCATGGAGACCCGACTTCCCTGGCGCCCCACGAGAGGCTCACTGACCTCGCCGTCGTACCTCGTGAGAAACCGCACACTGGGGCCGCCGCTCGAGAACAACCCCGAGATTCCCCCGTCATCGAGAGATGAGGGCCTTCGTCTCCTGCATGGCCTAG
>NZ_JBDPHA010000034.1:0-1658 GCF_039841805.1 Romboutsia sp. 1001216sp1 | reverse complement strand
GAGTTTGGACCGTGTCTCAGTTCCAATGTGGCCGATCACCCTCTCAGGTCGGCTACTGATCGTCGCCTTGGTAAGCCATTACCTTACCAACTAGCTAATCAGACGCGGGTCCATCCTGTACCGCAAAAGCTTTGATGAGAAAGCCATGCGACTCTCACATATTATCTCGTATTAGCATACCTTTCGGTATGTTATCCGTGTGTACAGGGCAGGTTACCCACGCGTTACTCACCCGTCCGCCGCTCTTCTCCGAAGAGAATCGCTCGACTTGCATGTGTTAGGCACGCCGCCAGCGTTCATCCTGAGCCAGGATCAAACTCTCAAATAAAAGTTGTTACCTGCTCAGACTATCATTATCTGAATATCTGGCTTGGTTTGTTTTCGATTCTTTAAGAATCATTAGTTGTATAAATTAACCTACTGTTTAATTTTCAAAGTTCATTCCTTACAACTTCCTTAGTTTATCAAAGTAATTTTACTTTGTCAACTCTTTTCTGTTGTTTCTCTTTCGTGTTTGTCCTTTTCTTAAGGACATGTATTACTATACCACCTATACTTTATATCGTCAATACTTTTTCTTAACTTTTTTTAGTATTTTTTATAATTAGTTTATTTTTTTAAGTTATACACAATTTTTGTTTATGTTATTAACATTATATACATCCTAGACTTAGCTTATATACCGATTTTCTATTTTTTATCCACATTTCTAATTTATTTATCATTAATTAAATTTTTTTATTTAAATTATATATTTTTATATACACTTTCTACTTTGATTAGAAATTTTAGTATTCAATAAAAAATATTTTTTCTATTTCTTCAACTATTATGTTAACTTATTTATATTTTTATTAAATTTTTATACTATTACAAATAGATTAAAGATCATTTAATAAAATTGTTACCAATCAAAATATACTTAAAATGAGTATAACCTCCTACGTATAATGATATTAATTTTACATTACTAATTCTTTATAAATAAAAATAACTTAAGTCTATATTTAATCAACTTAAGTTATCTAATATTTTAAAATTTATATAGTTTTGCATTTTTCTTCCCATTTTTTAAGCTTTTTCTTATATATATTAACTATCTCATCCATATTAATTTCATTATCATAACTCTGGCTTATTATTGAGCTTGCTACAATTATTACGTCTAAACACTCTTCAACTATATCTTCTTTTGTTTTTTCTTTGTATCCACACCCACATACATTTGATGAACTCAATACTGCCTGGGAAACTTCCCCAACCTCTTCTGATAACTTCAAAGCTCTTTCCATTAGTGATTTTTGATCTATAAGATTTAATCTCTTGATTTCTTTAAAATCGATTATTTTTTCAGTTTTCATTTTAACTCCTTGTATTTTTTATTTTGAACATAAAAAAAGATTACGTGGCTACGTCTTACTCTCCCAGGAGGTCGCCCTCCAAGTACCATCAGCGCTAAAGAGCTTAACTTCTGTGTTCGGTATGGGAACAGGTGTATCCTCTTTGCTATAATAACCACATAATCTTTATCTTTTTAGAGTTAATACTCTGAAAACTGTATATCATTTAGTTAATGATTTTGGTCAAGTCCTCGACCTATTAGTATCGATAAGCTAAATACATTACTGCACTTACACCTTCGACCTATCAACCAGGTA
>NZ_JBDPHA010000033.1:1186-2588 GCF_039841805.1 Romboutsia sp. 1001216sp1 | reverse complement strand
AACGAAGAGGCTATTGTAGACGAAGAGAGTTGGAAAGCTCCGCTATAAAGTGTAACAGCCACGTAGTCAAAACGAGAAGACTTCAGATATGATCCAGAGTACCACGGGACACGTGAAACCCTGTGGGAAGCAGGAGGGACCATCCTCCAAGCCTAAATACTACCTAGTGACCGATAGCGCATAGTACCGTGAGGGAAAGGTGAAAAGAACCCCGGGAGGGGAGTGAAATAGAACCTGAAACCCTGCACTTACAAGCTGTGGGAGCACATTTCTTGTGTGACCGCGTACTTTTTGTAGAACGGGCCAACGAGTTACGTTAAGTAGCAAGGTTAAGCACTTAAGGTGTGGAGCCGTAGCGAAAGCGAGTCTTAAATGGGCGACTTAAGTTACTTGACGTAGACCCGAAACCGGGCGACCTATCCATGAGCAGGTTGAAGCGAAAGTAAAATTTCGTGGAGGACCGAACCCACGAGCGTTGAAAAGCTCGGGGATGACTTGTGGATAGCGGTGAAATTCCAATCGAGCCCGGAGATAGCTGGTTCTCCCCGAAATAGCTTTAGGGCTAGCCTTGAGCTTAGAGAAACGGAGGTAGAGCACTGAATGTCCTAGGGGGTATTGCACTTACCGAAGACTATCAAACTCCGAATGCCGTCTTCTTTTGCTCAGGAGTCAGACTGTGGGTGATAAGATTCATAGTCAAGAGGGCAACAGCCCAGATCGTCAGCTAAGGTCCCTAAATGTACGTTAAGTGGTAAAGGATGTGGGATTGCACAGACAACCAGGATGTTGGCTTAGAAGCAGCCACTCATTTAAAGAGTGCGTAATAGCTCACTGGTCGAGTGATCCTGCGCCGAAAATTTCCGGGGCTAAAACGTACTACCGAAGCTACGGCATCATTTATGATGGGTAGGGGAGCTTCGTATGCAGGCTGAAGCATGACCGTAAGGACATGTGGACAGTATACGAGTGAGAATGTTGGCATGAGTAGCGAGACGTGGGTGAGAATCCCACGGGCCGTAAACCCAAGGTTTCCAGGGGAAGGTTCGTCCGCCCTGGGTTAGTCGGGACCTAAGCCGAGGCCGAAAGGCGTAGGTGATGGACAACAGGTTGATATTCCTGTACCACCAATAACCGTTTGAGGAATGGGATGACACAGTAGGATAAGCTAACCACACTGTTGGTTATGTGTGGCTAAGTACTGAGGCAGTCAAGATAGGCAAATCCGTCTTGATAATGCTAGGGTACGATGGGGAGCCCTTTCGGGCGAAGTAGCTGATTTCACACTGTCGAGAAAAGTCTCTACCGAGGTTAAAGGTGCCCGTACCGTAAACCGACACAGGTGGGTGAGGAGAGTATCCTAAGGCCAGCGAGAGAACTATTGTTAAGGAACTCGGCAAAATGA
>NZ_JBDPHA010000033.1:0-1155 GCF_039841805.1 Romboutsia sp. 1001216sp1 | reverse complement strand
ATTGGATGGCCGCAGAGAATAGGCCCAAGCGACTGTTTACCAAAAACACAGGTTTCTGCTAAGTCGCAAGACGATGTATAGGAGCTGACGCCTGCCCGGTGCTGGAAGGTTAAGGGGATCTGTTAGGAGTAATCCGAAGCAGTGAACTTAAGCCCCAGTAAACGGCGGCCGTAACTATAACGGTCCTAAGGTAGCGAAATTCCTTGTCGGGTAAGTTCCGACCCGCACGAAAGGCGTAACGATTTGGGCACTGTCTCAACAATAGACTCGGTGAAATTGTAATCCCGGTGAAGATGCCGGGTACCTGCGACAGGACGGAAAGACCCCATGGAGCTTTACTGTAGCTTGACGTTGGGTCTTGGTACTACATGTACAGGATAGGTGGGAGACTATGAAGCATGGACGCCAGTCTGTGTGGAGTCATCCTTGGGATACCACCCTTGTAGTACTGGGATCCTAACCAGAGGCCTTGAATCAGGTCTTGGGACACCGTCAGGTGGGCAGTTTGACTGGGGCGGTCGCCTCCCAAAAAGTAACGGAGGCGCTCAAAGGTTTCCTCAGCACGGTCGGAAATCGTGCGAAGAGTGTAAAGGCAAAAGGAAGCTTGATTGCAAGACATACAGGTCGAGCAAGGACGAAAGTCGGACTTAGTGATCCGGTGGTTCCGCATGGAAGGGCCATCGCTCAACGGATAAAAGCTACCCTGGGGATAACAGGCTTATCTCCCCCAAGAGTCCACATCGACGGGGAGGTTTGGCACCTCGATGTCGGCTCATCACATCCTGGGGCTGTAGTAGGTCCCAAGGGTTGGGCTGTTCGCCCATTAAAGTGGTACGCGAGCTGGGTTCAGAACGTCGTGAGACAGTTCGGTCCCTATCCGTCGCAGGCGTAGGAAATTTGAGGAGACCTGTCCTTAGTACGAGAGGACCGGGATGGACGTACCTCTGGTGTACCAGTTGTTCTGCCAAGGGCATGGCTGGGTAGCTATGTACGGAATGGATAAGCGCTGAAAGCATCTAAGCGCGAAGCCAACTTCAAGATAAGATTTCCCACCGTAAGGGTAAGACCCCAGGAAGACTACCTGGTTGATAGGTCGAAGGTGTAAGTGCAGTAATGTATTTAGCTTATCGATACTAATAGGTCGAGGACTTGACC
>NZ_JBDPHA010000032.1:0-2827 GCF_039841805.1 Romboutsia sp. 1001216sp1 | reverse complement strand
ATAATGTGGGTGCATAGCTCAGCTGGATAGAGCAACGCCCTTCTAAGGCGTGTGTCCGGGGTTCGAATCCCTGTGCGCTCACCACATTCATAGGGGATTCGCCAAGTCGGTAAGGCATAGCACTTTGACTGCTACATGCGTAGGTTCGAGTCCTGCATCCCCTGCCAAATTAAATATGACCCATTAGCTCAGTCGGTAGAGCACCTGACTTTTAATCAGGGTGTCCCGCGTTCGAGTCGCGGATGGGTCACCAATACGGAGAGGTGTCCGAGTGGTTTAAGGAGCTGGTCTTGAAAACCAGTGATGCTTAACGGCACCGTGGGTTCGAATCCCACCCTCTCCGCCAAATGCCCAGATAGCTCAGTCGGTAGAGCAGGGGACTGAAAATCCCCGTGTCGGTGGTTCGATTCCGCCTCTGGGCACCATTAATTCGTGGCGGTATAGCTTAGTTGGCTAGAGCGTTCGGTTCATACCCGAAAGGTCACAGGTTCGACTCCTGTTACCGCTACCACTTAATTAATGTGGGCCATTAGCTCAGTTGGTTAGAGCGCCCGGCTCATAACCGGTAGGTCTGGGGTTCGAGTCCCTGATGGCCCACCACATTAATTACTCAGTAATACCGAGGTGTAGCGCAGTTTGGTAGCGCACATGGTTTGGGACCATGGGGCCGGGGGTTCGAGTCCCTTCACCTCGACCAATATAGATATGGTGGGTATAGCTCAGCTGGTTAGAGCGCCAGATTGTGGCTCTGGAGGCCGTGAGTTCGAATCTCATTATCCACCCCATTTAAAATGACCCATTAGCTCAGTCGGTAGAGCACCTGACTTTTAATCAGGGTGTCCCGCGTTCGAGTCGCGGATGGGTCACCATTTATATTACGGCGACATAGCCAAGTGGTAAGGCAGTGGACTGCAACTCCTTGATCCCCAGTTCGAATCTGGGTGTCGCCTCCAAAATTGCGCCTATAGCTCAACTGGATAGAGTGTCTGACTACGAATCAGAAGGTTAGGGGTTCGAGTCCCTTTGGGCGCACCATATCCGGGATTATAGCTCAGCTGGGAGAGCACCTGCCTTACAAGCAGGGGGTCACAGGTTCGAGCCCTGTTAATCCCACCAGTGTAACCTCTAGTGAAAATCACTAGAGGTTTTTATATGCAAAAAATAAAACTAAGAATATATATTATCTTGATAAAGGAATTAAATTTACATATAATGGTATATAGATTTTAGAATATGTCAAAATTCTTAATAAAATATAATTTAGGGAGGATGACTATGTCTAAAATAAAAAACATTAATAAAAATAAAGAAAAGCAAAAACTAATAAAGGAGATAAAAAGAGCTCAGTTGGATGTTGAAACAGCAGAACATTTTTTTCAACTAGTTACGGATCCAGAGTTAGTGGATGTTGCTATATATGAATTAGAGGCAAAAAAATCAAGATATAGATATTTAATAAAGATTGCTAAGGAAAGAGGAATAAAGAAGACATTACAAGAGTCTTTAGTAGAATCAATAGCAAAATAATTCTAAGGAGATGATTAAATCATGTACGTAGTTTTTGGGGATGAAATAGTAGATAGCGAAGAATTAAAAGAGACTATACAAGAAAATAGTGACTTTATAGTAGAAAAAGATTTAACTAAAGGAACAAAAAGAGAAGATACATTAGCTTACCAAATAAGTATAGATATAGACAATTTAAATGAAATAATAAAAGAAGACTATGATTTAGAAGAAATAGATAGTGAAGATTTATTTGATGAATATATAACATTAGCAGATGAATTAGCTATGGAACTAGAAGAAATAATGCCAGAAGATGCTGTTATGAATGCTAGGGCTTATAAATGGGATAATACAGATGATGCCATAAAAGTAGTTATAGCGATAGGACATGCAGAACTAGGTGAATTAAAAGTATCTGATGTTGCGAGAAGATTATTATCACAAGTTGATTAATAAAAGAGGAAGGGTATTAATATTACTTAATATCCTTTCTTTTTTATAATAAGTAATTTAATTATACTTAATAAACTTATATTAAGTATAATATAGAAGATAAAAGATTTTTGTGAATAGGTTAATTATAAGCAGATGATTATATGCCTTTGGATATAATTTTCATTCATCTTAATAATAATATTTAAATATATATAGTTTATCAAATTTATAAGCATATAGTTGTATTAATTTAAATAAAATTGCATAGCTAATTTTTTTTAAGTTAATAATAAAATAATGAATAAATATACTCTATCTTACACATAATATAATTGTTGAAAAGCACATTATAAATAAAAAATAATTTTTTTTAAAAAAGTATTGACGATTTAAAAATAAGATGATATAGTATTACTTGTCCTTAAGAAAAGGGCAAAATGAAAATGAACTTTGAAAATTAAACAGTAGGTTAATTTATATAACTGATTCTTAAAAGAATCGAAAACAAACCAAGCCAGATATTCAGATAATGATAGTCTGAGCAGGTAACAACTTTTATTTGAGAGTTTGATCCTGGCTCAGGATGAACGCTGGCGGCGTGCCTAACACATGCAAGTCGAGCGATTTACTTCGGTAAAGAGCGGCGGACGGGTGAGTAACGCGTGGGTAACCTGCCCTGTACACACGGATAACATACCGAAAGGTATGCTAATACGAGATAATATGAGAAAGTCGCATGGCTTTCTTATCAAAGCTCTGGCGGTACAGGATGGACCCGCGTCTGATTAGCTAGTTGGTAAGGTAACGGCTTACCAAGGCGACGATCAGTAGCCGACCTGAGAGGGTGATCGGCCACATTGGAACTGAGACACGGTCCAAACTC
>NZ_JBDPHA010000031.1:0-3282 GCF_039841805.1 Romboutsia sp. 1001216sp1 | reverse complement strand
CAGTATGCTTTTACTATTTCATAAAAATCAAGCGATCCACACTCAGATAAATGAGCTACTTCATTGAAACTACTTTCTCCTGTTATTAATACGTTTCTTAAGTGTGCAAAGTTTATTCTATTTTTTTCTTTACCAAAGTATTCAACCATTTTTACTACATCATTAGTACTTGTACATCCAAGTGATCCTGTACATAAAGTTATACCATTGTATTCACTATCATAAAGGTTTATAAATCTTTCTAGATTTTCAAAGTTAGTTATTATTCTTGGAAGTCCAAATATACCCCATGGTGGATCATCTGGATGTATAGCCATTTTTACGTTACTTTCCTCAGCTACAGGTAATATTTCTTTTATAAAGTATTCAAGATTTTCCCATAACTTTTCTTCATCTATATCTTTATATTGATCTAGTAATGCTCCTAGTCCACCTTCTCCATAAGAAGTGTCCCACCCTGGAAGTTCTAATTCACCTAGTGCTGGATCCATTTTCTTAACTGTTTCTTCATCATATATAAGACAAGTTGATCCATCTTCAAGTTCATAGTTTAGATCTGAACGAGTCCAGTCAAACACTGGCATAAAGTTGTAACAAACTGTTTCTATTCCTGCTTTACCAAGATTTCTTAATGTTTCTTTGTAGTTTTCTATATACTTATCTCTAGTAGGAAGTCCTAACTTTATATCTTCATGAACTGGTACACTTTCTATTACTGAAAGTTTTAGTCCATTGTCTTCTACAGTCTTTTTAAGTTCTAATATTTTGTCAATTGGCCAAGCTTCTCCAACTGGTATATCATATATTGCTGTAACTATTCCTTTCATTCCTGGTATTTGTCTGATGTACTCTATTTTTACAGGGTCATCTTGTCCATACCATCTAAACGTCATTTCCATTTACTGTTCCCCCAATTATCTTTTTATATTTTGTAGACCTTTATCTATCAAACTAATAACAGATTCTTCGTCTACTAAATTTATATCTCCTCTTATAGAATGCTTTAGTGCACTTGCACAAACTCCAAATTCAACAGTCTTTTTTGAATCCATATTATTTATTACTCCGTGAAGTATTCCTGCTGTAAATGCATCTCCTCCACCAACTCTATCTAATATATCAAATGTATATTCACTTGATATTTGCATGTCATTTCCATCAAATATATAACCTTTTAATGAGTTATTATTTATTGAATGAACACTTCTTTTAGTACATGCTGCATATTTTATATTTGGATAATTCTTAAATAACTCTTTGTACAACTCTTTAAGAGAATCTTCAAAGTCTAAATCATTATCTTTATATTTTAATATGTTTGTCATATCTAACTTTCCTAAAAATGCTATATCTACATAAGGAAGTACTTTTTCTAAAAATCCTTTAGCTTCTTCTAAACTCCAAAGCTTAGCTCTATAATTAGAATCCAAGGACACTAGTATACTATTTTCTTTACAGTATTTTGCAATATCTATAACTAAGTTATATAACTCTTTGCTAAGTGCTGGAGTTATACCAGACATATGAACTAAACTTACATCTTTTAGCATACATTTGATATCAAATTCTTCTTTATTTGCCATAGATATAGCTGAGTATTTTCTATCATATATAACTTCTGTACTTCTATATCCATGACCTATTTCAGAAAAATATATTCCTAGTCTTCCTTCTCCTCTAACGACTGAAGAGGTATCTATATCAAATCCTTTTAAATCTCTTATTACTTTATCACCTAGTGAGTTGTCTGGTAATTTAGTTGCAAACTTCGTCTTATGACCAAAACAAGATAAACTTGCTATAACGTTTGCTTCTCCACCACCATAAATTGCTTCAAAAGAGTTTGACTGTATAATTTTTTTATTGTTGGGAGGTATTAATCTTAACATTACCTCCCCAAAACCTAAAACCTTTTTATTATTTGCTTCTGACATTTTGTATTTTCTCCACAAATTCCTTAGCTAAGTTTTCTATATCTTCTAAGCTTCCTGCATTAAATAGTGAACTTCCTACTCCTACACAAGAAACTCCCATTTCAAACCATTTTTCCACATTGTTTATATCAACTCCACCAGTTGGCATTATTTCAATATTTGGTATTGGAGCTTTTATAGCCTTTACATACTTTGGTCCAAATACGTCTCCTGGGAATAACTTAACCATTTTATTTCCTTTATCTTGTGCATTCATTATTTCACTTACCGTCATACATCCTGGTAAATAAAGTGTATTTAATTCTTTACATACATCGTTTACCTCTTCACTATACCCCGGGCTTACAACATATTTTGCTCCCGCTAATATTGCATCTTTAGCCATTTTAGCATTTAGTACACTTCCAACACCTAATATAAGATTTTTGTCATCTCTTAGTTCATTTATAAGTTCTACAACCTTAGGTATTGAGTATGTTAATTCTACAGCTCTTATTCCACCATTTGCACAAGCATTTATATATCCTTTAGCTTCCTTATGGTCTTTTGCTCTAATTACTGCTACTATTCCTTCTTTTTTTATACTTTCTAGCATAATATCCCCCTATACTCCTGAGTATGCTGAAAATGCTCCATCTACTGGTATAACAACACCATTTACAAATCCTGATGCATCTTCACTTACTAGATATAATAATGTACCTATTAATTCTTGGGCTTCTCCAAATCTTCCCATTGGTGTGCTATTTAATATCTTATTACTTCTTTCAGTTGGAGTTCCATCTTCATTGAATAATAACTTTTCATTTTGTGCTGTTACAAAGAAACCTGGTGCTATAGCATTTACCCTTACTCCTACTTTAGACATATGTACTGCTAACCATTGAGTAAAGTTACTTACTGCAGCCTTTGCCCCTGAGTATGCTGGTATTTTTGTAAGCGGTGTATATGCATTCATTGAAGATATGTTTATTATTGTACATCCTTCTCTGTTTATCATATCTTTACTAAACTCTTGAGATGGAAGTAATGTTCCTAAGAAGTTTAAGTTAAATACAAATTCTACTCCTTTTGGATCTAAGTCAAAGAATGTTGTTAATTCTTCATTATTTAAATCTTCTTCAAATAAGTATTCTTTAGTTGTTGTTCCCTTTGGATGATTTCCTCCAGCTCCATTTATTAATATATCGCATGGTCCTAATTTTTCTAAAATTATATCATGAGCTCTTTTTAAACTCTCTTTATCTAATACGTTAGCTTCTATTCCTATGGCACATCCACCATTATCTACTATATCCTTAGCTTTAGCTTCACAAGCTTCTTTTCCAAGTGCAAGTATAGCTACTTT
>NZ_JBDPHA010000030.1:0-4902 GCF_039841805.1 Romboutsia sp. 1001216sp1 | reverse complement strand
AAAAGAAATGATATTGTTGATATTATAATATATATAATAGAAAAGTTTATATAGTAGTTACTAAAAATATTTTTACTATTTTTCATTCTTTTCACCAACCCACATATACCCCATTTTATATACAGTTTTTATGTATTTATGATTAGATGATTTATCTTCTATTTTACTTCTTAGTCTATTAATATTTACTGTTAGGGCATGTTCTTCTATGTATTCTTTGTCATTATCCCAGATTGAATCTATCAAGGCTTGTCTTGTAACTATTTGACTTTTGCTCTTTACTAGTTTTTTTAGTATTTTGTATTCTATTGGTGATAGCACAATATTTACTTTATTTTTAGTTACTAACATTTTTTCAAAATTAAATTCAAATTCTCCTTCAACTAAAGTATCTTCATATTTTTCTTTATTACTACAACGTCTAATCAAAGCCCCTACTCTTTGCATTAATATGTTTATACTAAATGGTTTTGTTATATAATCATCAGCCCCTATTTTAAATCCATTTATAATGTCTGATTCCACATCACATGCAGTTAGAAATAGTATCCCTACATTAGAATTTTCTCTAATTTTTTTACAAAATTCAAATCCATTTCCATCAGGTAAGTTTATATCTAGTATTATTAAGTCTATAGTATTACTATTAAAAATATTTTCCCCTTCTTTTAGATTGTATGCAGGTATTACATTAAACCCATCTGCTTGTAGATTAAAGCAGATTCCATTGTTTAACATAATGTCATCTTCTACTATTAGTATATTTCTCATTTTGATTATTCCCCTTTATAAGCTATACATTTTATTATATTACCAAATAATTATATCATTATTTTAAATAATTTTTCAAATTCATATATGCCTTTGTTTGAACTATATCATGTTCAATAAAAACATCATTATATGTTAATGATAAAATTGTAACACTCTAGATTTAAGTATAAAGAATACGGGTATCATTAGTAAGAAATTAAACTTTTAAACTACAAAGGAGCTTTGACATGAATAAGAAAAAAGTAATTTCAACAACTATAATGTTTTTAGTTATAGTAGCTGCTATAATAGGTTTTAAATCTATATTTGGCGAAATTAATACCTTAGTTGGAGTTGCAGGCATTACAGCAGCTCTTTCTTTACTTGGTACTGATTATACAATAACACCAATAAAAAGTACTATATATTTTGTATTTATTGAAGTGTTACTTGGGATTGGTTCATTTTTAGCATCAACTAATGCTTTTTTAGGATTAGTTATAACTTTTGCCATTGTATTTTTTATATTATACCAATTTACATATAATACAAAAAAACCTACATATGTTGCTTTTACATTAGGTTATTTCTTTATGCTTTATACACCTGTTAGCATCAATAAATTGCCTACTAGATTAGTATCTCTTATATTTTGTGGACTTTTTATAATGACAGTACAAATGATTGCAAATAAAAATAAGTTACAAAAGCAATCTAAAGTTACTATTAAAACGGTAATAGAGTCTATTAATGAAGAAATAGTATTAATGATAAATAATGATAGTATAAAAAGTGTAAATAATTTAAATTCTAAAACTTATGATACGCTAAAAGAGCATATATCAGATGTATATAAAAGATTGGATAGAAATATGGAACTTCCAGTTTCATTAACCCAATCATTATTTATATGTCAGTTTTTAGAAAGTGTAAACTTAATACTAGATGAAGTTAAAAACAATACAATTAATGAAGAATTTACTTATATCTTAAATAAAATAAAAGTATTGCTTTGTAATATAAATGAGTTTGTAGATAGAAATATAACAGTTGATGATATTATACTTAAAATAGATGAATTCTTAATCGCTATCGAAAAAGCTAACTCAAAATACTACAAAATTTATGAATTGCAAGGTTGCGTAAGTTTATTAAAAGAAGACTTAATACTTTCAAAAGAAAAAAATTCAAAAGAAGTTTGTGAAAAGTATTTCGTATCAAATACAGTTGATAAATTAAATGATTTAAAAAATAATTTAAATAAGGACTCTCTTAAGTTTACTTTTGCATTTAGAGGTGCATTAATTACTAGTATTGGTGTATTTGTAGTTGCTTTCTTTAATATACCACATGGTAAATGGTTAGTTTTCAGTTTATCATCTATTGTCCAGCCTTATCTTGAATCGGGACAAACTAAAGGTAGGGAAAGAATCTTAGGAACTATAATTGGATTAATTATATTTGAAATTTTATTCTCTATAGTAACAGATAATTCTATGAGAGCTTTTATTATACTTATAGTTGGATATATTAGTAATTACCAAACAGAGTATAAGTATCAAATGATATGCACAACTATTTCGGCTCTAGGAGCAGCATCTATTGGTAATAATATAAATGAGCTATCTATCAGTAGAATATTTTTCGTTCTTTTAGGTACTATAATTGCTCTATATGCAAACAAAGTAATTTTACCATATAAAATGAGTGATGTTACAAAAAACGAAGTTAAAAATTCTTTAAGTTTAAATGAGCAAATACTTGCCAAATTATACAATACAGGATTAGTGAATGGAACTATTAATGACGATTTAAAGGATGTAATTACTCAAAATATACGTCTTAATAAAAAGATATATTTTAATAATAATATTTTGTTATCAGATGATTTAAATGAATTTGTACATAAGCAACATATATTTATTAATAAACTACGTTTCTTAGTAAATAACTTTAAGAAATACACTAATAAAAATTCATCACATAACTTAGTTTTATTTTACGATATAGATATGCTTTTAAATAAGGATATTTCTACAAAAGATATTATAGATTTCTTAAATAATATAGATGATAGATTGAGTAAGTTAATATTAATAAATGTACTTGAGTTAAAAGAAACTATTATAGAATCTAAAGATATATCAAAAGTTATATACAAAACTCTATAATAAAATAAGGTTATTCATTAAACAAAGTGAATTACTATTAAAAGCTAAATAAACTAAAATAAAAAGCCAAGCTTAATGCTTGGCTTTTTTCTATCTAAATATTATTTACTGCTTTCTTTAATTTTATCATAAGCTTTAACTTTATTTTCAAGTAAAGAATCATAAATAGGAGGGCAATTTAATAAATTAGCTACTAAATACGCAACCCCACAGACTACTATAATAGGTCCTAGCTGAGTAAGTGCTCCACTCATTTCAAATACTAATATAAATCCAGTAATAGAAGCTCTGACAACAGATGTAAACATCCCTGCCATTGCTAATAATATAAAGTTATTTAAATATGAAGTATCTATAGCTCCCATTAAAACTAAAACTTTTCCAAATATAATTCCTACTAATCCACCTAATGTTAAAATAGGAAATAGTATACCTCCAGGAGTTCCTGGTGCAAAACTTATAAGTGAGAATATATATTTTCCTATTAATAATATTATAGCTAATTTAATAGTAAGTCCACTAGCTAATATACTATTTATAAGCTTATCCCCACCACCTAAAACTTGAGGTAAAAACATGCCAAATACAATAGCTAACATAAAAGGTATAATCATTTTATATCTTAGTTTTGTATTTATATTTGAATATATGTCCATAGTTTTAAGTAATCCTTTATTATATATAACTCCACTTAACCCAATAACTATTCCAAGTACTATTAAAGATATGTAGTAATTAGCTGGCATATTTAAAACTTTATCAACTATTAAAGTATGTGTTTCTCCAAAAAATATCCATGTAACTAAATCAGAACTTACACAAGCTGCAACAGCTGTTATAAATAGTACTGGCGAAAAACTTTTATGTACTTCTTCTAAGATAAACATAACTCCAGCAAATGGTGCATTAAATGCTGCTGCAAGACCAGCTCCCGCTCCTGTTGAATATAAATATACAAATTCTTTTTTACTTAGTTTAAATCGTCTAGATATAGCATGTGCAAAACTCCCACCTAATTGAATAGATGGACCTTCTATACCAAGAGATAGTCCAGCTCCCATTGCTAGTACACCATTTACAAATTTACTTACTAAAATTTTAAAAGAATGAATTATTTTTAATCTTCCTTTTAAACAGCCTTCAATTTGTGGAATACCACTACCTGATATCATAGGATTTTTCTCAACTGAATATCCAACAATATATCCTATAATAGCAAACACTAGTATTCCCAAAATTACATATTCCAAGTGATTAGCCATAAAATTATATATATTTAAACTAATTTTTTCTGCATATTTGGAGCATAACCTATACAAGGAAACTATAAATCCTACACCTACTCCTATTAAAATACTTTCAAAAACAATTCTTATTTTAAAAGAATCTGAGCAATTTCCATTATCAGGTATACAACTACTTTCTAAATTATCCATTTTATCACCTCGTATATAATATTACCCAATTAAATAGCTACATAACTTTTTCTATTTAAATTTTCTAAAAATAGATAATTTTTATTGATTGTATAGGAAAGCCAAGTCTTTAACCTGGCTTTCTTGTGATTATTCACTTTTTAGTATATTTATATTATTGTTCTTTTTGCCTTCTTTTGACCCGTGTGTATATCCAATTACTTCAAAATGTTTAGCAAATTCTTTAGCATACTCTTCGTAATGAGAGCATCTCCCTCTTATGCATGTAGATATATGTATTATATCAACTTCTGCTTTTTTTAATTTTTCTATTTTTATATCTAAACTTTCTAATGGCTTTTCATCACAACCATTACAAGTATTAAAAGCAACTAATTTACAATTACCTTCATATCTCTCAAATGAATCTTTACATTCATTAAATGCTCTAAAGCATCCATTAGCGGTACACCTTTGTGAAACATCCCCACAAGTATATATAGCAACTTTTTTCAATTTCTTCCTCCTATGCTTTTTATTTTTACTGTATTTATATATAATTA
>NZ_JBDPHA010000029.1:0-5969 GCF_039841805.1 Romboutsia sp. 1001216sp1 | reverse complement strand
GAGTTTGGACCGTGTCTCAGTTCCAATGTGGCCGATCACCCTCTCAGGTCGGCTACTGATCGTCGCCTTGGTAAGCCGTTACCTTACCAACTAGCTAATCAGACGCGGGTCCATCCTGTACCGCAAAAGCTTTGATAAGAAAGCCATGCGACTCTCCCATATTATCTCGTATTAGCATACCTTTCGGTATGTTATCCGTGTGTACAGGGCAGGTTACCCACGCGTTACTCACCCGTCCGCCGCTCTTCTCCGAAGAGAATCGCTCGACTTGCATGTGTTAGGCACGCCGCCAGCGTTCATCCTGAGCCAGGATCAAACTCTCAAATAAAAGTTGTTACCTGCTCAGACTATCATTATCTGAATATCTGGCTTGGTTGTATTCGATTCTTTAAAGAATCATTAGTTATATAAATTAACCTACTGTTTAATTTTCAAAGTTCATTCCTTATAACTTCCTTAGTTTATCAAAGTAATTTTACTTTGTCAACTCTTTTCTGTTGTTTGCCTTTTTCTTAAGGACAAGTAATACTATATCACCTTAGTTTTATATGGTCAATACTTTTTTCAACATTTTTTTCATCTTAATTTTACTTTATATTTTATCATTTTATGTTATCCACATATTAACAACTTATTAACATTGAAATGTTAAGGTTCTAATTTTTTTATCCACAATACTAACATAATTATTAACATTTTTCTTTATAATATTTATTGTAAATAAAAAAAGCCATAGGCTAAAATTATATAATTTGGCCTATGACTTTTAAATTATTTAGCTTCACATAAATCTCTTTCGATATATTCTTCAGCTAATATTATTTTCTTTTCTTTTAATGTTTTTTTTACATCTATTATTCTTTGATTAGAAGAACCTCTAAATTTTAAAAATATGTCTTTTTTATCATTTTCAAATTTACCATCTACTAAAACATCTATATATTTCAATAAGTTTAGATTTTTAAATCTATTTGGATTCCTATCGTTTAAAAGTTCTTCAAATTTAAATCCTGTGTAACTCCATACATCTAAATTTTTGTCTTTTGCTTCTTTAGCAATTTCTTCTAATGCCTCAGGTTGTAAAAATGGTTCTCCTCCAGAGAGAGTTATTCCTCTTTGTAATTTTAATTTATTTAATTTATCAATTATTTCTTTTGTGTCTACTTCATAGCCTCCTCTTAGACTATGTGTTTGAGGATTATGACATTCTTCACAGTTATGAATACACCCTTGTGTCCATATAACCATCCTTAATCCTGGACCATCAACTATACTATCAAAAGTAATGGGTGCTGCTATTCTTATTTTCATAACCTATTCCCCTTTCATTACTTATGCTTTATTCTGTCACGAACTTCTGCTTGCTTAGCATTATTAAATCTATCTACAGTACCTACTAAATATCCTGTTATTCTTCTTATTCTTTCAAACTTTATACTACTGTCTTCTTCATTTCTTCCGCAATAAGGGCATATATTACCTTCTATAACCCCTGAAAAACCGCATATTGGATCTCTATCTACAGGGTGATTTATACTACCATACCCAATTCCTTCTTCTTTCATAGCTCTTATTATAGTTTCAAAAGCCTCTAAATTATCTGATGGATTGCCATCTAACTCTATATACGTTATATGTCCAGCATTAGTTAGGTTATGATATGGAGCTTCAAGTCTTATTTTATCAAAGGCACTTATCTTATAATATACTGGTATATGGAATGAATTAGTATAGTACTCTTTATCTGTTATACCCTTTATATCACCATATATCTTTCTATCCATCTTAGTAAACCTTCCTGATAATCCTTCTGCTGGAGTTGCTATTAATGAGAAATTCAGTCCATACTCTTTACTTGCTTCATCCATCCTATTTCTCATATGCCCTATTATTTTTAAACCTAATTCTTGAGCTTCTTCACTTTCACCATGATGCTTTCCTATAAGGCCTATTAAACATTCCGCTAGACCTATAAATCCAACTGTTAATGTTCCTTGCTTTATTACATCTTTTAATTTATCTTCTGGTCCTAACTCTGAAGAACCTTTCCATACTCCTTGTCCCATTAAGAATGGGAAGTTTTTCATTTTTTTATTACCTTGTATTTCCATTCTCTCTAGCAATTGTTCTATTACTAAATTAATTTTCTCATCTAATTCTTCAAAAAATCCATCTATATCTACAACTTTTTTGCTTATTAATCCATGTTTAATACCTAACCTTGGAAGATTTATAGTCGTGAATGATAAATTACCTCTTCCACTTACAGTTTCTTCACCACATTCATTTCCAAGTACTCTAGTTCTACATCCCATATATGTAGCTTCTGTTTCAGGATTTCCTTCTTCGTAATATTTTATATTGAAAGGAGCATCTAAAAAGCTAAAGTTAGGGAATAACCTTTTAGCAGATACCCTACAGGCTAATTTAAATAAATCATAGTTTGGATCTCCTGGGTTTAAACTTATTCCTTCCTTAACTTTAAATATTAGAATTGGGAATATTGGCGTTTCACCATTTCCAAGTCCACTTTCAAGAGATAATAAAAGATTCTTAGTGACCATTCTACCTTCTTCAGTAACATCTGTTCCAAAATTCACACTAGAAAAAGGTACCTGAGCACCTGCCCTAGAGTGCATAGTATTAAGATTGTGTATAAAGGCTTCCATAGCTTGATAAGTTCTTCTATCTGTCTCTCTATAAGCTTCTGAATATGCAAATTTTTGTATATTTTCTACAAATGCTTCATCTAATCCTAATTTATCTATTAACTCTCTAGTCTCTTCTTGTTTATATTCATCTTCTATTTTTATACTTAATCTAGTTTTAAGTCTATACTCGATATCATTTACTATACACTTTATTGAGTCTGTCTTATCCTCATATTTAAATAATTTAATAGCCTTTGACATATTATCTATATAGAACTTTTTAAAGGTCTTATATACACCTTCTGCTAGACCATAATCAAAGAAAGGTATACTTTGTCCACCATGTTGATCATTTTGATTACTTTGAATAGCTATAGCTGCTAATGCTGCATAGCTTATTATATCGTTTGGCTCTCTTAAAAATCCGTGTCCTGTTGAGAATCCACCTTTGAATAACTTATTAATATCTATTTGACAGCAAGTTAAAGTACCCATATTTAAGAAATCCATATCATGTATATGTATATCTCCATTATCATGAGCATATGAGTGCTCTGGCTTTATTACATGAGTTTTACAAAACTCTTTAGATACTGTACTTCCATATTGAAGCATAGTACCCATCGCAGTGTTTCCATCTATATTAGCATTCTCTCTTTTTATATCTGCATCATTTGCATCTTCAAAAGTTATCTCTTCAATAGATTTCATAAGTCTTGTTTTTGAATTTCTGATTCTACTTCTTTCTGTTCTATATATTATGTACTCTTCACTAGTTTTTGCATGACCTGTTTCTATTAACACTTTTACTACTGCATTTTGAATATCTTCTACTCCTGGAATTGAATTTATATACTTTTTATTCAATAACTTTATGACTTCTTGTGTTAATTCTTCCGCTATATTATAATCTGCTGATTTCCCATCTTGCTCAGCTATTTTACTTGCAGCTAAAAATATAGCTCTAGTTATCCTATCTGGGTTAAAAGGTATTATTCTTCCATCTCTTTTCTTAACATAATTTATCATTTTAAAACGCCCCCTAATTACTATATATTGTATTTATTCCATTATTTTTTACTACATATAGTGTTTAAACTTAAAAAAAATCCCCTTTAATCTTTTAAAGGGACTGTCTCGATGTTTACTTAAATAGAGTAGCAAATTTAGAAATTTTAGTCAAACTAACCTAAAGCATTGAAATTGCTATGTGGATAATTTGAAGCTTAGTATTTGTAACATATACAAAAAATATTATTTTTTTATTTTTTTTGTAATTTATTCATATTTAATAATCTTATTCATATACTTACTACGACATAAAACTTTGAAAATCAAAATGTTATTACTTATGCCAAAGTTATAATTACAACTTTAGGTTATCCAATATAACCTAATACATTAGTAATTAATATAATTTATTTTATACTGTAAATAATATAATATTATACATTAATTACTAATATATATATTTACTATATTGGTCAATCAAATTCCTCTTTAATTTTAATTATTTGTAATATTAATTTATCAATATAATTTTCAAATATAATAGATTTTTTAATATTATAATAATTATATTTGAATATAAATTACACTTTTTTAAATATAATTATTACTTATACCTAATAAGTCAACTTTAATAAAGAAAGGAGATTTTATGTTATCTAAAAGATTAGAAACGTTAACCCCTTCCTATACTTTAGAGATAAGTTCTAAAATTAGGCAACTTAAAGATCTTAATCTAGATGTAATAGATTTGAGTATAGGAGAACCTAATTTCAACGTGCCTGTTAGAGCTAAACTTTACGGAATAGAGTCATTAAATAACAATTATACTAGATATGACGCTGTAACTGGAATAAAACCTTTAAAAGAAGAAATTTGTAAAAAGCTTTTAAAAGAAAATAATTGTACCTATTGTCCAGAAGATATAGTGGTATCTAGTGGTGCAAAACATTGCTTAACAAATACGCTGCTCGCCTTGACTAATCCAAATGATGAAGTGTTAATCCCTATACCGTATTGGGTAAGCTATCCAGAGATTGTCAAAATAGTAAATGCAATTCCAGTGTTTATACACACATCTAAAGATAATTCTTTTAAAATAAAGGCCGAAGACTTATCTAGGTGTATAAGTAAAAATACTAAAGCTCTTATATTGAACAACCCAAATAACCCTACAGGAAGTATCTACACTAAAAATGAGTTAGAAGAGATAGTAGAGATTTGCTATAAAAATAATATATACATACTAGCTGATGAAATATATGAAAAAATATGTTATAAAGATAATTTTACATCAATAGCATCTATAAGTAATTTAGCTAAGGATATAACAATAACAATTAATGGCTTTTCAAAATCAACTAATATGACTGGTCTTAGATTAGGCTATACAGCATCTAATAGCTCCATAGCAAAAGCTATAAGTTCTATACAAGGTCATTCTGTATCACATCCTTGTATTACATCTCAATACATAGCCTATGGAGCTCTAAAGGAATGTAACTCAGATATAAATCAATTCGTAAATGAGTATAAATTAAGAAGAAAATTGATCTGTACTAAACTAGATTCAATTAATGATATAAGTTATATAAAGCCTTATGGTGCTTTCTATGTATTTATAGATATATCCAAACTAAAAAATACATTAAGCTATAATGGAAGTTTTTCATTAGAATTTTGTAGTAAATTTTTAGATACTTATAATGTAGCTGTTGTTCCAGGAATAGCTTTTGGATTAGATGATTATATAAGAATTTCTTTTGCCTGTGATGAATCTGTTTTTTTGGAAGGTGTAGATAGACTTGATAAATTTATAAATTCTTTTTCTTAATCTAAATTCATTTAAACATTACACTTTAATAAAAAGTTTATAAACTATATTTAGATGTTAATAAAAATTTTATTGATTTAAAAATACAAAAGTATAGGTTTATTTAAACCTATACTTTTTATAAAATAAAAAAGATTACGTGGCTACGTCTTACTCTCCCAGGGGGTCGCCCCCCAAGTACCATCAGCGCTAAAGAGCTTAACTTCTGTGTTCGGTATGGGAACAGGTGTATCCTCTTTGCTATAATAACCACATAATCTTTATCTGGAGCGGGTGAAGGGGATCGAACCCTCACAGCCGGCTTGGAAGGCCGGAACTCTACCATTGAGCTACACCCGCATATTTAGTTTTATTAGTACTTTCAAAACTGTATACCATTTAGATTCATCATTTAAATGAGGTCAAGTCCTCGACCTATTAGTATCGATAAGCTAAATACATTACTGCACTTACACCTTCGACCTATCAACCAGGTA
>NZ_JBDPHA010000002.1:215018-249369 GCF_039841805.1 Romboutsia sp. 1001216sp1 | reverse complement strand
GCACATCCACCATTATCTACTATATCCTTAGCTTTAGCTTCACAAGCTTCTTTTCCAAGTGCAAGTATAGCTACTTTAGCTCCACATTTAGCTAAAGCTTCAACCATAGCCCCACAAAGTATTCCTGTTCCACCTGTTACTACAGCTACTTTATTATTTAAATCAATATTAAATGGTAATTTCATTTATTGTACCTCCACCTTCCTTATATACTTGTATACTAGCATATTATTTTTCCTAATTCAATACTTTTTCCTAAATTTTTACAATAAATTACAAATGAAAAGCACCTGTAAATTACAGATGTATATTTTATATACTTTTATTTGAAAAATACCTTTAGTTTTTCATTTATTAATATAGAATGAAATTTGAGAATAGAGCTATTTTATTCTTATGCTTAACTGAATTAAAGAAGTTTTTAATTAATTGTAAACATGCCCAAATGCTTAGAGACAATAATTTTTATAATTTTATATATTAAAAATAAAACCGTATCACTTACTTGTGATACGGTTCATCTCTATTTATTCTAATTATCTAAAACAAAAAACTACTTCCAAAAATGAATAAGGTAAAGGTGTGAAAATATTAAAATTGTTATTAAATAACTCTAATGCTATATTGATTAGTATACTAAGAACTTTTCATTAATTACCTTAAGACATTTACTTAATTTCTATTTATTACTTATTTTAATAATTCTTCTTATACTATGTTCGATTAGATATTTTCTTTATAAAAAGCTTCTAATTTTTCAACAGCTTTTCTAACTGGCTCTTCTTTGTCGTATAAATCATAGTGACTTACACCTTCAATAATGAATAAGTCCTTTTTCTTTGAAGCTGCTTTATTATAAAGTTCATGACCATCTCTATATGAGCCAAATGCTCCTTGTACATCACCAACAATTATTTGTAAAGGTTGAGTTAGTAAACTTTCTGCTAAATTAAAAGCATCAAAAGCTATCACTGATGCTACACTAGTAAAGTTTAACTTATTTGGAGAGTTAGGACTTTGACCTCTTGAAGTTGTGTAATAATCAACAGCTTCTATAATATCTATATCATTAATACCTGCTTGTTCTCTTTCCTCTTGATTTTTAGGAATCCAATTTGTAATCATTGTTTCAGTCCCACGAGCTTCAGCAGTACGTTGCTTAGAAATTGCTTCTAATGTTTTTATAGGATCACTACTTTCACGATATACACGGCCAATATTAGCACCCACTACTGTACCAACAGCTTTGATTCTTTTCTCTGTCATAGCAGCATTTACTGCATAACCGCCTCCTGCACAAACTCCTAATACACCAATACGATTTTCATCTACAAAATCAAGTGTTGTTAGATAATCTATTGCTGAGCGGATATCTTCAACTCTTGCAGCTGGTTCTTCGATATATCTAGGTTCTCCTTCACTTTCTCCTTGATATGATGCATCAAATACAATAGTTACATATCCTAGTTCAGCAAGTTTTTGGGCGTAGATACCTGCAGTTTGTTCTTTACAGCTACTTCCTGGATGAACACAAACAATTGCAGGATTTTGTTTCTTTTCTTCAGCATTTTCAGGTATATTTAAAATACCTGCTACTTGTAAACCACGTGCATTAAATTTTACATTTTTCTTATTTATTTTCATATTTATTACCACCTTTTATTAATTTATAAAATATACACTTGTGAGTTTTAATACTCTCGTGTATATTTATACTATATTATAAATAGAATCACTTCAATTACCAGATTTATATTTTTGTGTATTAATACACATTTTTTAAATTGTGTATACTAAATAAAAGGAGTCTTTTATATGAATAGTAAAATAGATAGAAGGATTATAAAATCACAAAAACTAATTCAGTCTACATTTTTAACAATGTTGATTAAAGATGGATTTGATGAAATCACGGTTAAAAAAATTACTGAACAAGCTGATATAAGTAGAAAGACATTTTATTTACATTATTTAGATAAATATGACTTACTAGATACAATCGTCAATCAGCAATTAAAGGAATTAGAAGAAATTTGTGCACAAAAAAAAGAAAAAGGATTTATAGAAGGAACGGTTATTTGGTTTAATTATTTTGAGCAAAATAAAGATTTCTTTTCGGCTTTGTTTTCGAGTAAAAGCACTGTTTCATTTAGAAAGCAGCTTCTAGATTTCATGATGAACCAACTAAGTAAAAAAATAAATAAGATAACTCATAAAAAAGATACAGAAATACTTGTAAGATTTTTAAGTATGGCTGTACTAGGAATTATAGAATCATTTATATTAGATGAATTAAATTTTAGTACAGATGAAATAGCAAAACAAGTTGGAGAATTGCTTGCTCAAAATATCTCCCTATATTCACATTAAAATACTTCATCATGTATTTTAACAATGTATAGTATAATTGTGAGTAATAACATAAAAATAAACAATATATTCTTTTATTAAATTACTATAATATATAAAACTAAATAAGTAATTTAATCTTTATTAATAAAACTAAAAAAGAGTTAGATAAAAATATGATAAATAAATATTTTTATCTAACTCTTTTGTTTTTACCAACCCCCGAATCGGATTTTTTCCCCCAATAAAATATAAATTAGTTATATTTAATAATTTTGAATTGTTTCACTTATATTATAGTTCGTTTCTTTATTTAACTGATTCTTAAAAGCACATCTAAAAATAAATCTTACAAGTGGTTGTATGAAGAATAGTTGCGCAAAGAATGCAAATGGGAAATTAATTACTATGTTTTGCATCCATTGTGTAATAAATTCTACAGTTATACCATGAAATAAAAATGCTGCTACAAATGACATCATCGGACACATTAATACTATTGTTGAACATATCATTACTGTAGTAATTATATATGGCTTTTCTTCTCTTGGATTTACAATACTAAAAGCTATTTTTTCTGAAAGTGGACCTGCTATAAGTATTTCTAATATGATTGCAAATACAAATTCAACTGGAATTATCTTAAGTGATTTTATAAATACTTGATTAGACATACCTCCTATTTCAATTGCAAGGTTGTAAAACACAAATAAAGGTACTGTTATCATTACAGTAAAAAAAGCGAAAAATATTTTTTGTAATTTTGTCGTTGGCATATAATATGCTCCTTCCTTTTAATAAAATATTTTTTAATACTTAAACAATAAAAAGACACATATAAGCATTTATATCGTAATCTAAATTACGTAGAAAGCTTCATATGTGTCAGTTATTTCAGTATTTTATTTTTTGTAATAAAAAAGACACATATGAGAATTTTGTACCGTAATCAGATTTACGTGCAATGCACTACATGTGTCGTTTCTTTTAGTTTAATATTTAATTACTTTTTTAGTTTATTATATTTTTTATAAAAAGTCAATTTAAATATTTCTATGAGTTTTATTCAGATTTTCTCAATATTTCTGATACTACTATATTCTTACTTGTACTTATTTGTAAAAAGTTTTACTTAAGAAGTATTTACCATGTAAAAATTTTATTTAATTTGGAATATTAATAATGTAGAAAATTTTATTTACTTAGGAGGAAATGTATTATGCAATTAACACCAGCAGAATTACATAATTTACACGAACTAATTTTAAGTTGTGTAAATAGTATAACAAATATGGCACTATATAAAAACCAAATTACAGATCCAGAACTAAAAGCTATGGTTGAAGCTCAATTCCCAGTTCATATACAGGATTATAACCTTAAGGTAAGATTTGTTAAAGAAGCTAGTGCACCTAATGAAAAATTAAATGTACCTCAGTTAAAAATAAACTTGCAGGACTTTACTACATCTCCTGTACAACCAATACCAGTTACACCTAGAACAGATATCCAGCAATTAAATGATAGAGAAATAGCTACAGGGTATCTTTTAACTTTAAAAAGAGCTGGTAGAGAATATGCTTGGAGTTCAATGGAAGCAACTAATCCAGTATTAAGAGAGTTCTTAAAAGATGCCTTTACAATGGCTTGTAATCATGCTTATGAAGTATCTGGGTGGTTAATTAAAAAAGGATTCTATCCTTTATGCTCTGCACCACAGACAGAAATAGATAAAGTCGGATCTCTTTATAATGAAGTACAGCAATTAAATTCATAATATATAAAAAACACTCATATTTATTAAATATGAGTGTTTTTTATATATTATTTATAAGTTAAGATCCAACTATAGCTCCACCATTAGGATGTAAAATCTGACCAGACATATAACTAGAATCATCACTAGCTAAAAATACAAAACTAGTAGCGACTTCAAATGGTTGGCCTGCTCTATTCATAGGAACTTTACTAGTATCACTGCCAAAAGTTTCTACTTGTTCAGCTGAAAAAGAAGATGGTATTAAAGGAGTCCAAATAGGTCCTGGTGCTACTCCATTTACTCTTATGCCTTTACTTATTAATGACTGAGAAAGAGATCTAGTAAATGTTAGTACTGCCCCTTTAGTTGCACTATAATCTATAAGGAGTGGCTCTCCTTTATAAGCTGTAATAGAAGTTGTATTAATTATAGATGCACCTTTTTTTAAATATGGAAGTGCAGCTTTTGTCATATAGAAAAAAGCATATACATTAGTTTTAAATGTATCATCTAGTTGTTTAGCTGTAATGTCTAGTATACTATTTTGAATAAACTGTACTCCATGATTATTGACTAATATATCAATTTTCCCAAAGCACTCTAGAGTCTTTTCAACAACAACATTAGACATTTCTTCATCTCTTAAATCCCCAGGTATTAATATACATTTTCTACCTAATCCTTCTATATAAGCTTTAGTTTCATTTGCATCCTTATGTTCACAAAGATATGAAATAGCAATATCTGCTCCTTCTTTAGCAAATGCATAAGCTACTGCTCTTCCGATTCCACTATCTCCACCAGTAATAATTGCTACTTTCCCTTGTAATTTACAACTTCCTCTGTAATATGGATTATCTGATATAGGTCTTGGTTCCATAAGATATTCTAATCCAGGCTGACACTCTTGATGCTGTGGTGGAAATAATACTTTTACTTTTTCGCATTTTTCCTTTTTCCCAATACTTTTATAAACTGGATACATATAGCACCACCTCTATTTATTAATTTATAAATAAAATTTAATTCAATATAAATTATATTAATAATTATGCTTACTTATGATAAAATATCCTATAAATAAATGTACTAATTCAATAAAAATAAATAAGCTATATTTTTAACACTGTATTAAAATATAGCTTATTTATTAAAAACACCATTTTTACAAAATATTATTTAAGTCCAAGTTTTTGTCTTTTGCTTATTATATGAGCTTCTATAGCCTTTGCAGCTTCAACTGGATCATCTCCTAAAGCTACTTTACCACCTGTTAGGTTCTCAACATCTTCTGTAAGAAGTTTTACTAGATTAGGAGCACCAGTAACAAATGGAGTAGGAGATAAATGTGTATATGCTCCATATGCTACTGCAAATATACCATCTATAGTAGCCTTTTGTTCCATCCACTCTGGAGCAGTAACTGCTATTGGAAGGTCTGGAATATCAACATCAAGGTGATCTGCTAAAGCAGTAACAAGCATTGATATTCTACCTGTATCAGTGCAAGTACCAAAACTTAGTACAGGAGGTATCTTAAGCATATTACATATTTCCTTTAATCCTTCCCCTGCATATTTTTCTACAGAATCTAAATTGCATAATCCTGCTACTTCAAGAGCATGATTACCACAACCTCCAGCAACTACTAATATATCTCTTTTTATTAATTCTTTTGTTATATTAACTGTATTCCAGTCTTGAGGACCATTTCTCAATGTAGAACAGTTTGCAAGCGCAACAACACCTTTTATTTTACCTTCTGTAATTACATCAACTAATGGATCAAGTTTGTTCCCAAGGGCACCTAAAACAGCTTCTGTTGAAAATCCTGCGATAGCTTTTGTAACATGTTTAGGTACCATAGGTTCAATTTTACCATGTCTTTTCTTAAAGTTTTCTATTGCTATTTTAATTAAATTATCTGACATCTCATTAGCCTTTTCTGGATAATATGGCATTTTATGTTCTGTACCAGGCACACCTATTATTGTACTTATGCTAACTAATGCTACTTGATATTTTTCAGCATATTGATCTATAGCTGGTGGTGAACAGTTTTCGTCCATAGCAATAGCATCTACAGTACCTGTTGCAAGTAGTGGTTCTATAGCCAACCAGTTGCCCATAAGGCCAACAAATACATCGTCTACTTCATATCTTTGTAGCAACTCTTGTCCGGTTTCAATAGAGCCAACTACTCTAATACCTTTAGCACCAGCAGCTATAGCTTCATCTTTATATTCACCTTTTCTAAGTTTTTCTATTGTAAGTGCTCCTACCCAAGGTTGATGTCCATTAAATACTATATTTACATAGTCAGGATCCATTATACCTAAGTCAACATTAACTTCATGAGGCATAGGTGTTCCAAATAATATATCTTGTACCATTTCAAGTCCTATTTGTGCTGTATATATAGTAGATAATCCTAATCTAAGACCTTTTGTAGCAAGTGATACATAATCTCCATCCACATTTGTTAAACAGCTTGCAATTGAGTTTTCAACTTCATGTTGAACACCAGAAGGATAAATATGAAGTTCTTTCCATACTGGTTTTCTTTTTTGTGGAGCAAAAGCTTCTGTCATTATACTAGGTTGATCAGGACCTACTTTCATTTCTTTATCAAGAAAATCAGCTAACTCAATAGCAAGTTTATTAATATCTTGATTAGCATCTATTCCTACTTTTTCACACATCCATTTTAACTTAGCTTCATCTTTTATTTTAAATGGAGATTTACCTTCCCCAGTAGCTCTAAGTGTTCTAAAAGCTTCAAATGCATGATGACCATATGTAGCTGCACCCATTATATTTCTCATAAGGAAGTTTCTCATAGCCATGGCATCTGCCCCGATACCACAAACGCCTTTATCAACTCCTGTTTTTTCATTAATTCTACAAGGACCATGTGTACATAATTGACAACTTAAACCTTGAAGACAAAACTTACATCTAATTTTTTCTTGCGGCTCCCATCTTGAAAACACACTTGAAAGGCCGTCAGTTTGTATTCTCTTTAACATTTCCTCAACTGAATCATGATAACTTACACGACCTTCTAATCTTTCTCTAATTGTTTCACTCATATTTTTGTATTAATCTCCTTTCTATATGTATATATTATTTAGTATTATTTACATATTATTTACATATTATTTACATACTTGTATTTTGTTATTGAATATAAACCCTACCACTTTTTTACAAATATGCATACAGTGATTATAATTGCTATGGCAAATACTTTTAAAAAGTAGGGGGTAAATGCAACTTAATGATTGTATAGGAGTAAAAAAAGAAATCACTATATTAAAACATAGTGATTTCAAGTATTTTTATAAAATATCATATTCCTTGAGGGTAATAAAATAAGTTATATGGATCATATTTTTCTTTTACAATTTTTAACCAAGGCACATTATTTCCAAAGTAACTATATAAGTAATTAGAGATATTAATGTCACAATAGTTGAGATATCCAAATCCTGCATATGGAAGTAAAGATTTTCTTAAATTGTTTACCCATCTAATTGTATCATTAGCATGCATACTATAATTAAGAGTCCACTGAGCATCAATTTGTACTAATATCTTAGCACCTCTATGAGGATATGCGCTAGGTAAATCTTTATTTTCTGCAATCTTTCCTCCCAATAGAAGAAATCCAATGTTTATAGGTGGCTGTATGGGCGGTGAATTGTCTAAATAGTTAAACATTATTTGGCAAGGTTCTTTTCCCAATGACTTATATGCTAATAATCCTGTAATTTTAAATCCTGTTGGTGTAGGCACAAAACCTGGGCGTTTCTGTACAGATTCATTAAAAGTAATATATTTTGTTGTATAATTTATTTTATTTGGAACTTTTAATAAAAGGCTTAAAGCTTTTTCCATTTCTTTTTCTGTACTTCGTACTCCTACTCCATATAGTAAAATAGTGTCTTTAGTCATAGTAACCTTAATTGTATACCTATTATCTAAATCTTCTCCTACTTTTTGAAATGCTTGAATTACTTCATATCTACTATTTTTAGGCCACATAGCATTCATTACTGTTACTTTATCATTTGGGTGTACTTTAAGGGTAAGCGACACTACCACTCCAAAATTATTGCTTCCTGCCCCCCTTAATGCAGCAAATAAATCTTTATTTTCATGTGAATTGGCAGTTATTATCCTACCAAAAGCATCTACTATTTGTGCTTCTACTAAATTATCACATGCTAGCCCATATTCTCTTTGTAAATATCCAACTCCTCCTCCTAGTGTAACTCCCGAAACACCAATAGATGAACAACTTCCTCCAACAAATGCAAATCCATATTCTTCAAGCTTAGAATAAAGTTGTTCTTGGGTGTACCCTGATCCTATTCTTATATAACCTTTATTAGTATCTATTTCAAAATCAAGTAAATTAGAAACATCTATAACAACAGCATCATCTGCCACAGAAAAAGATTCATAGTTATGACCACCACTTCTACAGCGAATATTTATACCTTTTTTTCTTGCCCAATTTACTGCATTAACTACATCTGTTATGTTATTAGGATATACAATTACCTTTGGGTAGTAGTTAAAATATAAATTTGCATTTCTACGAACAATATTATAAATTTTATCTGCTTTAGTTATAACAAGTCCTGTTAATCCTTCAATCATATTAATTCCACCTCTTTTTGACTATATATTATAAAACCAAACGTAATGTTATAATATGTTAATAACTTTAAGACTGTTATAGTATATAATTAAAGCCATAAATATAAAAATATATTATGAGTAACTTAACATATTCTTAAATATTAAAGGGAGTCGAAATTTCCGACTCCCTTTAATATAAATTTTACTCTACAGATTTTAGTGCATCAATCATATTTACATTTTTTAATTTTATATACATCATCACCATAACTAATATGGCAAAAAACATGGTAATTAAACCAGAGATTACATAACTACTAATATCTACAGTTGGTATCATCATCATATTATCCATCTCTGCTGTACTTACTAAAAATACATATAAAATTTTACCCAAAAATGAGCCTGCAAGTATTCCTAATATTGTTAGTATTATATTTTCTCTAAATATATACATTGCAACTTCATTATCATAAAAACCTAGTACCTTTATTGTAGAGATCTCTCTTATACGTTCAGATACGTTTATATTTATTAAGTTGTATAGTACAACAAATGCTAAACTTCCTGAAGCAACTATTATTACTATCATAACTAATCCTAAATCAGCAGATTCACTCAAGCTTCTTATCTTTGAAGTAAGAGTAACATTTACTACCTTGTCATTTTTCATAAGAGTAGTAGCTATTTTGCTTTCATCCTCTATATCTGAATTAAACTTTAGTAATTGTGAATTATATCTTGGTTCACTTTTAAATATCTTTTTATAATATGATGGTGATAAATATATATAATGACCAGCATAATTTTCTACTATATTATCAACCCTAACTTTATGAGTATTATTATCCAAATCAGTTACATTCATATAATCACCAACAGATACTCCTAAAAGTTTCGCCAATTTTTCATTTATAATTACTCCATCATCTGATAGTTTATACTTAGCTTTACTTACTCTATCATTTAATAATATATATTTATTTAACTCATCTATATTTTGTGGTACATACATAGTAGCAGCTTGCTTACTTATACCTGGTTTACTAAAAGTGACTGACTCTTGATAAATATTTAAACTACTTTCATATCCTTTTAAGTTATTTAAACTTTTATCATATTGTGAATCTTCTTTTTTAGTACTTTTATCCTTAAATACTACTATAGCATCATACTTTAATAATTTACCAAATTGAATGTCCATAAATGAAGAATTAGATTTTTCAAGAGATATTCCTGCAACAAGCATAGCCATACATCCTGATATACCAAGTATTGTCATTAACATTCTTTGCTTATATCTAAAAAGATTTCTAAATGTAACCTTTTGATTGAAGTTAAGTCTACTCCATAAAGGCGTAATTCTTTCTAACAATATCTTTTTACCAAGTTTAGGTGCCTTTGTTCTCATTAAATTAGAAGGATTTTCTCTTAATTCTTCTTTTAGTACAATTAATGATGCTCCTACTGTACAAAGTATTGAAGCTACTAAAGAATGAATTATATACGATGGATAATAGTTTATTTTAACCTTTGGTAAAGTAAATGTAGATGAATATGCTTCATTAATTATGTATGGAAGAATACTACTTCCAACTACTATACCAATTACACATCCAAAAGTACTAGCTAATGCTGCATAAACTACAAATTTTCTAGATATTTCTAAATCTTTATATCCTAAGGCTTTTAGTGTTCCTATTTCTACTCTGTTTTCTTCTACCATTCTCGTCATTGTAGTTAAGCATATAAGTGCTGCAACTAAGAAGAAAAATACAGGAAATACTGAAGCTATTTTATCTAAACTGTCAATTGAACCTTTGTAAGTTGAGTAACCAGGATTATCATTTCTATCAAAGAAATAATATTTACTATCATCTAAACCATTTAATTTTTCTTTATCTATCTCTTTTCGTCCATCTATTAGTTTTTCTCTATTTTCCTTGATTTCTTTTTCTCCATCAAAAAGTTTTCTTTCTGAATTGTCAAGCTCTTTTTTAGCCTTATCAAGTTCTATCTGACCTTGTTTTTTACCTTTTACAAGATCTTCTTTCCCCTTTTTAAGCTCTTCTTTTCCATTATCTAATTGCTTTTGAGCTTTTTCAAGTTGAACCTTTCCTTCATTAAATTCAATAACTTTTCCTTCATAGGCACTTACCCCTTGTTGATACTGAGTTATTCTAGCTACTAAGGTTTCTAGATTAGCTTTATTTTCACTTAAACTTTTACTAGCATTTTCTATTTCTTTTGAAATATTTAGAGCTAAAGAAGTGTTTGTTGGATTTTTTTCTAAACTATTTATTAAATTGCTTAATTCATTTAATCCCAAGCTAGGATTAAATATAATACTCTTCCAATACTGAATTTTTTCATTTGAAATTTTTTCACCTTCATTAAGGTTATTTGCACTTTCTTTCATATCATTTGAAAGTGTATTATATGTTGTAATTAACATATTTAAACCATCTATTTGATCTTTATACTTTATTGTACTTTGTGTAGGATCAATTCCTTGGTTTAAAAATTCTTGTTTTGCCTTATCAAGTTCAATTTTAGCTGTATTAAGCTGTTTTTCACCCTCTAAAAATTGCTCTTTTTGCTTATCAAGTTCCCTTTGACCATTATCTAATTGTTTTTGACCTTCAATTAATTTTCTTTCACCATATTTAATTTCTTGCTGGTACTTTTTCACAAATTGTTCATATTGCTTTTTACCATCAAGAAACTTTATTTTCCCATTTTCTATTTCCCTTTGAGCATCTTCAAGCTTTCTTTCACCATCTTCTATCTCTTTATAAGCTTTATCAAATTCTTTTCGTGCCTTTAATTTTATTTCTTCAATTCTTTCTATAACTCTATTTGAGTATAAATCTTCAAGATATTTATTATTTTCTTCCATCTTTTCTTTGTACTCATCACTATATGCACCAAGTTTTTCTACATTTTTAAATCGTACATATATTTCAGTATACATATCCATTGATATATCAGAGCTATTTAATATTGCAAAGTAATCTACACTTCCTTTTCCAACATTAGTTGTTCCTCTAGACATGTTATCTATATACATAGGACTTTGTACAAATCCAACAATCGTAAAAGTTCTCTTATTAAAATAATTATTTGAGTCTTCATCCGATTCTATTGTATACTTATCACCAATTTTTAGATTTTTATTTTCCTTTAAAGCATTTTCATCTAAAGATATCTCACCACTATTTTTAGGTAATCTACCTTCTGTAACAATAAGTTTATTTATATTGTTAGCATCATTTGGATTATACTCCATAAACTTAACAACATTATTTGTATTAGTTAAGTTTACATCTATACTATGTGTTGCATAGTAATCTAGAATTTTATCATTATTTTCAAGTAACTTTAAATCATTTTCATTAAGACCTATACTAGATACTATCTTGCTATCCATTAAGTTTTGTTGGCTAAAAAATTCATTTATGGATTCTTTTAAGTCTGGTCCACTTGATTTAATTCCAGAGTAAAAGGCAACTCCTAAAAAGATTATGGCTAATATAGAAATAAATCTTGCTTTTGAAGATAATATTTCTCTTGTTATTGATTTTTTATATGCTCTATTTTTCATTTTCTATCCTCTACCACTCTATATTTTCAACTGAAACAGGATTTTCATTTACTTTAACACTTCTAACCTTTGCATCTTTAATACTTATAACTCTATCTGCAATTGGTGAAAGAGCTGAATTATGAGTTATAACAATTACTGTTGTTCCTGTATTTTTACATGTATCTTGTAATGTTTTTAAAATCTGTTTTCCTGTTTTATAGTCAAGAGCACCAGTTGGCTCATCACATAGAAGTAACTTAGGATTTTTAGCTATAGCTCTTGCTATAGATACTCTTTGCTGTTCTCCCCCTGATAATTGAGATGGAAAATTATCTTTTCTGTGACCAAGCCCAACTAACTCAAGAGTTTTATCAACATCTAAAGCATTCTTTGAAATTTGTGTAGCAAGTTCCACATTTTCTTTTGCAGTTAAATTTTGAACTAAATTATAAAACTGGAATACAAATCCTACATCATATCTTCTATAATTTGTAAGCTGTTTTTTATTAAACTTGGATATATCAACGTTATCAATAATTATCTTACCTTCATCACAAGTATCCATTCCCCCAAGTATATTTAGTACAGTTGTTTTACCAGCACCACTAGGACCTAGAATAATAACAAATTCTCCTTTTTCTATAGAAAAGTTAATACCATTATTTGCTACAATAATATTTTCCCCAACCTTATATATTTTGTATTCATCTATTATTTTTATATATGACATCTATACCTCCCCTATCTATATGGACTATTAAATACTAAATGTTATTAAATAGACACCTTGTTTGCTTAATGCTATAATACTAAGTATAAATAATATATAAACTAGTTACAATAATCATATATTTTCATATTGTTATTAAATAGACATTTTAGTTATTTTTGTTCATTTAATAACATATAATTTAAAATTGTTTTAATAAATAAAAAGGATGGATTACATGGCAGGAGTTAAAGGAAATAGAAGAATTTTATATACAAAAAAAGTAATTAAGGAAAGTTTACTTGATCTACTTCAAGATAAAAAAATTCATCAAGTTACTGTTACTGATATATGTAAAACTGCAAATATTAATAGAGGAACTTTTTATACTCATTATAAAGATGCTTATGACCTACTTAAATCAATGGAAGATGAATTATTTAATCAAATACTAGAATATATTGAAGAGACTCCAGTTGAAGATTATAAAGATATTTTATTACTTAAAGCTCTTGAATTGATTAAGGAAAATAAAAAGTTGTGCAAAATATTATTCTGTAAACATATAGAAACTAATATTATGGATCGTATTATTTATATAGCAAATAAGGCTGAAATAGATAAGCTCATTAGTAGTTCAAAAGTTGATGATGTATTTTTAGATTACTTTATAAAATACAATGTAGGAGGAGTTTTTGCAGTTGTTCAATCATGGATAGAAAATGATTTAAATGAATCTCCTCAAGAAATAGTTAATCTTATAAATAATATTAGTGCTTTTCAGCCTTAATATTTTAGTATGAATTATTATATTGTTTTTATATAAATTTTTTAAAATATAAAAAATACTCATATCCTTTTAATATGAGTATTTTTAAATTTCAATAGTTAAGATGAAAGACACCTCAGTTACTTCTTACAATCTATTTATTTTTTATCTCACTAATAATTTCATAAAGCTTCTTACCTAATATTTCATGAGCTTTATTTGAAAGATGCATATAATCATAATCACTACAAATTGCAAAAGGTGATGGATCAAAGAAATGACATCCATTTTCCTTAGCCACCTTCTCATAAAGAGGCATTATTTTATAAGACTTTTCAGAACAGCTTTTTCCCATAGTATAATAGCACTCAGCATTTTTTATCTCTTCTCTAATTGGAAGAGGAGCTACTACTAATATATTAGGCTTACTATTTCTAAAAGCTACCTCGCAAAACTTAGCCTTTTTTATAAGTCTATCAAGCCCTAATGATATAACTTCAGCACTTGCTCCAAATCTATCCTTAGTATCATTAGTACCAAGCATAATAATAAGTAAATCAATAGGCTCATGAGTCATAAGGGTAGGAATTATAAAGTCAAGTCCACTTAATCCTTCATATAATGGGTCGTCAAATACAGTAGTTCTTCCACTTAACCCTTCTTCTATAACATAATCACTATCTCCAAGAAGGTTTTGTAAAATTCCTGTCCAACGTTCATTTCTTTCATACCTTTTCCCATTTTCAGGATTATATCCATGTGTATTAGAGTCACCGAAGCATAAAATATTCAAAATATCACCTACCAATTTTTAGTTTCTTCTATAGTTCTTTTAATATCATTGTATAAGTTTACTAACTTTTCATCTTCACAGCTTACAGGTAAAAATGGAAGTCTAGGTACTCCGATATCCAGTCCATCTAGCTTAATTAGGGCTTTTACACAACCATATAATGAACCAAAACTACACATTCTATACACATATTGAACCATTGTTGCTTGAAGTTTTTTAGCTTTTTCAAATTCATTTTTTCTTATTAAATCTTCAAGCTTTAAATATAATTCTGGCATACCTGCATAAGTACCACCAATTCCAGCATCTGCACCCATCATTCTTCCTGCTAGATATTGTTCATCAGGACCATTAAATACTAAGAAATCTTCTCCTCCAATAGCTTTGAATCTTGCTATATCATGAGCTGGCTCTGAAGAACATTTAACACCCATTACTCTTTCATTTTCACACATTTTTTTAAGTAATCCATCTGATAAGTTAAATCCTGTTAGTTGTGGTATGTTGTATATAAAAAATGGTAAGTTGCTTGCTTTAGTTATCTCATTCCAATGGGTATATACACTTTCCTCACCTAATCTATAATATACACATGGAACTGCTGATGTTGCATGAGCTCCACATTTTTCAGCATGAGCTGCAAGTTCACATGAATGTTTTGTACTAGCACACCCTACATGAACAATTATAGTCATTTTATCTTTTACTTCTTCACAAACTGCTTCAACTACTGCCTTTCTTTCTTCATTGTCAAGTAAGAAACCTTCTCCAGTACTTCCACATACATATAGATTTTTTATTCCTTTGTTATATAAATAATTAACTAATTCTCTAGTTTTTTCTAAATCAACATCTCCATTTTCTTTAAATGGTGTATTAAGTGCTACTGTAATATTTTTAAATCTCTCCATATTGTAATTCATCTTTATTCTCCCCTTTTAATAAGTAGTAAAGTGCACCAATTATACCTGCATCATTTTTTAATTTAGCAGGTTCTACTTTTAAATCTTTTGCAAAATTTTTCATAGCTCTTTCTTTAACTAATTTTCTTAGCTTATCTATAAATAGTTCTTTTTGCTCACTTACTGCCCCGCCAATTAAAACTATATCAGGATTAAAAATATGCACCAAAGATACAACTCCACAAGCTACATCTTCTATCCATCTATCTACTATTTCTTTCATTTTTTCATTATGATTTATTTGTTCAAATATTTCTTTTCCATTTATATCATTAATATCTAATTCTTCTTTTACTCTCTTTATTAAAGCACTCATAGATGCATACTGTTCATAGCAACCAGTGTTTCCACAAGTGCATTTTTTTCCTTTATTATTTATAGAGAAGTGACCTAGTTCTCCACCTATTCCTAACCTTCCATTTAAAATTTCACCATTTACTACTATTCCACCTCCAACACCAGTTCCAATAGTAATCATAACTATATTTTTAGAATTTTTACCATTTCCTAAGAATAATTCTCCTAGTGCTGCTGCATTTGCATCATTTATTACAGTGGCTTTTACTTTATACTTTTCTTCTATTTTTTCTTTAAATTTTGAACCTTCGTAGTTTTTTATATTTCCACCTGTTCCTATTACTTCACCTTTATTTACATCTATTTGACCTGTAGCAGATACTGCTACTCCTTTAAAGCTTTCTATCTTATTATCAGCTAAAAATTTATCAGTTTCTTTTAAAACTGTATCTATTATTGGTGTTTTATAATTATCAAAATTAACTGGATACTTATCACTAATTAAGATTTTCCCATTTTCATTTACAATTGCTATTTTTAAAGCTGTTCCTCCTATATCAAGTGCTAAATAGTTCATTTTAAATTTCTCCTTTAGCTGCATTTATAAATCTTTGTGCAATTTCTAAAGGTCTAGTTATAGCCCCACCTACGACAACAGCATAAGCACCAGCGTCTAACATTTCTTTTGCTTGATATGGATAGTGTATCTTTCCTTCTGCTATTACTGGTATGTCTATTTCTTTAGTTAATTTTTTTACTAATTCTAAGTTGTTTATATTTTCTTTTATACTTTGAGGAGTATATCCATTCATAGTAGTTCCAACCATATCTACTCCACATTTATATGCATTAATTCCTTCTTCATATGTTGATATATCAGCCATTAGTATTACATCAGGATACTTTTCTTTTATACTTTTTATAAAATCATTTATAGATTCATCATTTAATCTCTTACTAAATGTACAATCTAATGCAATTACATCACTTTTAGCATCTACTAATTCATCTACTTCTTTCATAGTAGGTGTTATGTATACTTCACTACCTTCATATTCTATTTTTATAAGCCCTATTACAGGAAGTCCTGTTTCTTTTTTTATTGCTATGACATCTCTTACACTATTTGTTCTTATAGCTGGACTTCCAGCCATTTTTGCTGCTCTTGCCATTAAATACATTATAGATTTTTCTTCTACATATAGTGGTTCATTAGGAAGTGCTTGGCAAGATATAACTACACTTCCTTTTATACTTTTAAATATTTCTTCTTTATTCATTTAGCACACCTTCTTCCATTTCCATTGATGCTACATGACAAGCTACAAAATGTTCTTTTCCATCAATAATATAAGATTTCATTTCTGGCTCTTCTAATTTACAAACATCCATACAATGTTTACATCTTGGATGGAAGAAACATCCGCTTGGTGGATTCATAGGACTTGGAACATCCCCTTCAAGGACTATCCTATCTTTTTTATGATTGATATCTGCTACTGGTATTGCTGACAATAATGCCTTTGTGTATGGATGTAGTGTATTTTTATATAAAGATTTTGCATCTGCAAGTTCTACTATTTTTCCTAAATACATTACTGCTATTCTATCACTTATGTATTCTACAACACTTAAGTCATGTGTTATAAATATGTATGTTAAATTGTGTTTTTCTTTAAGGTCTTTAAGTAAATTTAATACTTGTGCTTGAATTGATACATCTAGTGCTGATACAGCTTCATCACATATTACTAATTCAGGATTTATTGATAAAGCTCTTGCTATACCTATTCTTTGACGTTGCCCCCCAGAGAATTCATGTGGATATCTATCCATATATTCTCTTCTCATATTTACGGCTTCAAGTAAATCACCTATTATTTTTCTTCTTTCTTCTTTTGATTTAATCCCAAACTTTTTAAGTGGGTCTGATAAAGATTGATATATTGTAAATGAAGGATTTAATGAAGAATGTGGATCTTGAAATACTATTTGTATTTTCTTACGAGCTAAATCCATTTCATTTTTATTAAGCTTAATTAAATCTCTTGGTCCATCTTCAAAATTATATATTATTTCTCCATCTGTGGCTTTGTATAACTGAAGAATTGTTTTTCCTAAAGTAGTTTTCCCGCATCCAGATTCTCCAACTAATCCTAATGTTTCTCCTTTATATATTTCTAAATTTATATCATTTACTGCTTTTACATAAGTTTTTGCTTTAGAAAATGTTCCATTCTTTACAGGGAAATAATTTTTAACACCTTTTAATGTAAGTAATACTTCTTTAGACATTTAAAGCCACCTCCTTGCATTTTATACATCTAACCATATGAGTACTTCCATTTACAAATTCCTCTTCTGGCATTTTTTCATCACATTCTTTAGAATAATAATCACATCTAGGAGCAAACTGACATCCTGGTGGTCTATCAAATGGATCTGGTGTAGCTCCCTTTATAGGATTAATATCTTGGTCAGCACCTTTTCCTAGTACTGGAATAGATTTAAGTAATGCTTTAGTGTATGGATGACTTGGATTTTCTAAAACTTCCTTTGCGCTACCACTTTCAATTATATTTCCCATATACATAACAGCCACATCATCTGCTAATTCACATACAACTCCCATATCATGGGTAATTAGCATTATAGCTGTATTATATTCTCTTTTTAATTTCTCCATTAATTCAAATATTTGTGCTTGTATTGTAACATCAAGAGCTGTTGTTGGTTCATCTGCTATTAGTACTTTTGGATTACAACTCATAGCCATAGCTATCATTGCCCTTTGTCTCATACCACCTGAAAATTCATGTGGATATTGGTCTATTCTTTTTTCTGCAAGAGGTATTCCCATATCTTTAAGTAGCTTTAAAGCTCTTTCTTTTGCCTCTTTTTTAGATATATTTTCATGACTTCTAATCATCTCAACTATTTGCCACCCAATTGTATAAACAGGATTTAGTGCTGTCATTGGATCCTGAAAAATCATTGCTATATCTTTTCCTCTAAGTCTTCTCATTTCTTTTGAATTTTTTTCTAACTTATGTATTTCAATATCTTTTCCATCTTCACTATGATAAATTATTTCTCCCTCTTCTATTCTTGAAAACTTAGGAAGAAGTTGCATTATTGATGATGCTGTAACACTTTTACCACATCCACTTTCTCCAACTATACAAAGTGTTTTACCTCTTTTTATTTCCATTGATACACCATTTAAGGCTTTATTGCATCTATTATTTGCATAAAAATATGTTTTAAGATTTTTGACTGTGATAATATTTTCCATGATCTTTCCCCCTATTCAACACTTGTTGGATCTGTAGAATCTCTTAAGCCATCTCCTACAAAGTTTATACTCATAACAAATAGTGATATAACTATTCCGACAGGTAACCACATCCACCAATTATTTTGAAGTGTAAATAAATCTTGTGATGCATTTAATATGTTACCCCATGTTGGTATTTCAAGAGGTACACCAAGTCCTAAGAAACTAAGTGCTGCTTCTTCTAGTATAAACATTGCAGTACTTAAAGTTATATTTACTGATATTGGCCCTATGATATTTGGTAGCATATGCTTATAGCATATAACAAAATCATTAAGTCCAAATACTTTTAATGATTGTACATACTCTTCTTCTCTGATAGATAATATTTGTGATCTTGCCATTCTAAATACGCTTCCCCAACCACAAATAATAAATATTATTATTATATTAAAAGCACTTTGGCCTATTATTGAAACTAACATTAACACTAATATTAATTGTGGGAATGACATAAATATTTCAGATATCCTAACTAATATTTTATCTATTAGTCCACCCTTATATCCACTATAGCATCCTAGTAATACACCTATTACTGCACAACCCAATGCACTACCAAATCCTATTAAAATTGATAATCTTCCACCATATAATATTCTTGAAAATATATCTCTACCTATTTTATCTGTTCCTAGTATATGTTCACTAGATGGTGGCTTAAGTATATTTGACATATCAACAGCTAACGGGTCATGCGGTGTTAATAATGGTGCAAATATACAAGCAAGTAATATAAGTAAAAATACTGCAATCCCTATCGTCGTAAGTTTATTTGAAATTAACTTACTTACTACTCTACTTTTTTGTTTTTTAAAAGTTTTATTCTCTTCTCTTTCTTTAATTTTATCAAATTTATTATTTAATCTTTTTTTAGGTGATAAAGTAATCATAATATCCTCCCTATTTCTCAAGTTTTACTCTAGGGTCTAAAACAGCAGTAAGTATATCAACTAATGTACTTGCTATTAAAACCATAGTTACAAACATAAGTGCTACAACCATGACTAAGTTATAATTTGCTGATCTTATTGCAGTGTTAAATACATTTCCAACTCCTGGCCACTGAAATATTGACTCTATAACTACAGAACCTGCTATTAGTGTAGGCAATCTAAAACCTATTAAAACTATAACCGGTGTTAGTGAAACCCTAAATCCATGAACTAAGTTAACTCTCCATTCTGGAATTCCTTTACTTCTAGCTGTTTTTATATATTCTTTATTCATAGTATTTAACATACTAGTTCTTGCATAACGCATAACTCCTGCTGTAAGCGATAACCCTAGTACTGTAGCAGGTAATATTAAATACTCTATTCTATCAATAAAACTTTCAAGACCTGGTGCTGTTCTACCTCCTACTGGAAGCCATTCTAAATTTAATGCAAATATTAATATAGTTACCATACCAAAGAAAAATTGTGGTATAGATACTCCTATCATACCTGCAACTGTCATAACATTATCTCCTATAGAACCACGTTTTATAGCGCCTATTACTCCTAAGATACTACCTAAAACTGTAGAAATTAAAAGTGCTGCAACTGATAATTCTAAAGTTGCTGGTAGTGTATCTTTTATAATATCTATAACTGCTACACCACTACTTGAGCTATATCCAAAATTGCCTTGTAGTAATTGTATTAACCATTTAAAATATCTAATTACAAAACCATCATTTAAACCATAAGCTTCTCTAAGTGCATTTAATTGTTCTGGTGATAATCTTGCTAAAGATTCTGGATCCATTAAATGAGATACTGGGTCTCCTGGAGTTAAATCTAGTAAAAAATAAATAATAAATGTTATTATTAATAACATTGGAATCATTCCAAGCACTTTTTTTAATATGTATTTTAGCATTTACTACCTCCTTATAATAAAAGGGATGTATAATTAAAATTATACACCCCCTCTGTTTATTACTCAGCTAATGTCCATTTGTGAATATCCCACTTATAATTAAATTGTGGGTTACCAAATGTTTCAGGCATACCTTTTATCTTATCGCTTGTCATAACAAATATTGGTTGGTAATATAAAGGCATTACGAATAATTCTTCATTTTCATATTTTTGTAATTCAAAGAATGCTTTTCTCTTTTCTTCTGGATCTATTGTTTTTGTATTTTCTATTAATTTATCTAATTCAGGTGTTCCTGGTGTATGTGAGTTTAGTTCAGCACCTGTTTGATATCTATCATAGTACTCATGCATTGAAAGTGCAGCAGTTGCAGCATAACATAAATCAAAATCAACTGCTGAAGGTCCATTTACAGGATCTTCTGGTAATGCCCATAATAATGAAGCTAAATCACCTTCAACTAATCTAAATTCCATTTTTATTCCAACTTGAGATAAGTAGTTTTGTATTATTGCCATTAAATCAACTGTTTGTTGATCTGTATAATAATAAACTACATCTAAAACTGTGTTTGGATCCCAGTTAGCTTCTTTTAATAATTCTTTAGCTTTTTCTGGATTATACTCATAATTATTTAATCCATCAACTTTATCAGGTCCATTTGGAGTTAAACTATTTGCAGGTAGTGCTGCACCCTCAAATATACCATCAAGTATTTTATCCATATCTAAAGCATACATTATAGCTTGACGAACTCTCTTATCTGCTAATGGTGCAGCTGATCCATCTTTTTTCTTAAACTTATTTGCAAAGAATAATCTTGTATATCTAACATCTACAGTATCCATATTGATACCTTTAGTACCTTCAAGTGCTTTAACATCTGCTATATTTTTAGTGTATGAGTAGTCAAGAAGTCCAGCTTTAGCATTTGTTACTAAGTTTGGATCACTGTCTCCAGGACTTGGATTTAAGTGCATATTAAATGCTGGTTTACCATCCCAATACTTATCAAATCCAGCTAAGGTTGTGTAATTACCCATTTTTACTTCATCTACTTTAAATGGCCCAGAACCTATTGGATTTCTAAAGAATTCTGATTGTTGAAACTTAACAGGATCAACATTTTCAAGATGCTTTTTAGGAAGTGGTGCAAATTGTGTAAATGTAAGTAGAGCATCTGGTGCTAGCTTTTCAAATTTTATTTCTATATTATTTCCATCTATTACAATACCAGATATTTCATCTGCCTTTCCATCTATGTAATCAGTTGCTCCTTCTATAGATTTAAAAGTATTTCCAAATACATTGTTTAAAACTGTCGTCTTTAAACTGTATTCTATACTCCATTTTATATCTTCTGCTGTTATAGGCTCTCCATCATGCCAGAATATATTATCTCTTAATACAAACTTAAGGTTTTTTCCATCTTCTGACATTTCATAAGATTTAGCTAATTGACCTTCCCCTGGTATTGGGTCTAATTTTTCATCTGCAAATATTAACCTATCATATAAAACTTTGTTGTAAACGAAAGTACCTGGATTTAACCACGGCGCTTCGAAAAATTCTTCAGGTCCTCCATTTGCATAAAGAGTGTTTGCTGCTGCTTCTTGCTTTGTTGAATTTTCCCCCTGTGATTTTTCTTCTTTTCCGCCTGTACTAGCACATCCAACTAGGTTTAGCGTTAGCATTGAAGTTACAAGCAAGCTTAATAGCTTTTTTTTCTTCATAATATCATCCCCTCTTTTTTAATTATAAGAAAATATAAATTTCCTATCTTATGAATAACTTAAAATGTTTCGCTTAGATTCATCTAAATTAAAGCGAATTTTTTATTTTATCAAGGTATTTTCTACCTAGTAAAACCAAATTAGATTAAAATATTTTCTTCATCATACTTAAATAATGCATTTAAAGTATTTACCTTTTTTTGATAATAACTCTCTATTTTTATAAAATAGGTATATAGTATATCTATCATTACTAAAATAGGAAATTGAGGTGATATGCAATCTCCAGCTTCTAGTGCATTTATAGTTGGAATTAATATAACTTCATCGCAAAAACTCGATAAATGGAAAGAATTATTTGAAGTTATCATAATAATTTTAGCTCCATTAGCCTTTGCTATCCCTATTCCTTGAAGAATTTCTTTTGTTGTACCACTTAACGATATAGCTATAATAACGCTTTCCTCATTAGCAAGTGAAGATAACATTTTTATTCTATGTGAATCATATACAGCTTCAATATTTAACCCTAACCTCATAAACCTTAGATGAACTTCTTCAGCTGCAATCCCAGAACTTCCCATTCCGAAAACGCAAACCCTCTTAGATGTTGTTAATAGGTGAGCAACTTCTTTCATTTGATTTTGATTTATCATCATATGACAACTATCTAATAAATCTTGATATGTATTAATAACTAAATTAGAAATTTCTTCTCTATTGTATTTACTAATATTTTTCTCATATTCAAATATGAATTCTCTAAAACCTTTATATCCACATTTTTTCGCAAACCTAGATAAAGAAGCTTCTGACACAAATAGCTTTTCTGATACTGCTTTAGATGAAAGCTTTTGTATTTCTCTATTATTTATAAAAAAATTGGCTATAGTTCTTTCTACATTAGTAAATTTATCATATCTTGACTTTAGATTCTTCAAAACAGTATTATCAGAATATTCCATACCATCCGTCTCCTTTTCATTAGGTAGTCAAGCTATTAAATTCTTAAATCATTTTATTTATTTAATTCTATACTATAAGTGTATATAGATATTAATTCAATCGCAACATTTTTGAAAGATTTTGAAAGAAATTTTAAATTTTTTTCAGATTTTCTATAAAATAAAGATTTATTAGATGTACTTTTTCTAAATTTTAGAAATTACTTTCATTCATTTGGCTTGTCCATAGAGATTTTTGTGTTATTTAGTAAAGAAAAAGTGCATTTAGTAAAATTAGTAAATTTTACTAAACGCACTTTTTTGTTTAAAAATTTAAATTTATATCTTTTTTTAATTTTCCTTTTTCTCATAATTTAATATAACTTTATAACGGTCAATATACTTTTCTTTTTCACCTTTTGAAACTTTAAAATAATCATTTTCTCCAGGTATTATAGTTAAACAATTATCCTTAAAATCGGCATTATCAAATTTTAATGTAGTTGGAACATCACTTCCTATAGCATTTGAATAGCAAATCACTTTTTCTTTATCCATAATTATAAACTGATACATATCATCACTTTCAGCAATATTTAAAAACTTATATCCTGCCTTTTTGTATATTTCATCTCTAGGAGTACCTGGTTTAAATATATACATTTTATCCCATTTAAAAGGTATCTCATCCTTAAGACTTATAACTTTACCTTCTTTACCTTTATCTAGTAGAAAACTAGTTTCACTATAAAACATTCCATGATTGTTACATAGCATATCTAAGTTCTTTTTAACATTTTTAAACTGAACTATATCACTAGACTTATTTATTACATCCCATCCATTTTTATCTTTTTTTAATTTTATATCAATTTTTGAAATACACTCACCGTGTTTTCCTGGTTCTGTTACTATAACAGTTTGTCCATCTTTGTTTTTATAGTCATGTTGTTTTATTTGAACATGGTTGTGCCCAGCAACTATTACATCTATTCCAGATACATTTTGAGCTAAGTCTTGTATTCTATTTCCTGGGTGTTTTGGTTTTTTAGGTCTTTCACCACTATGAGTTATTGCTATTATAATATCTGCATGGTCTTTTTCCTTCATAACTTTTACCCATTTATTAGCATCTTCTACTAAATCATTCATATAAAGTTCTCCATTGTATCCCTTTTGATCTTTTAACTCTAAAGATTTAGCTTTTACTAGCTTTTCTCCATCCCATTCTTTAGATTCTCCTACTTCTTTTAGAGTAAGTCCTAATATTCCAAGTTTTATATTACCTTCTGGTGTTTTAATTTCTTTTATAACGTATGGTTTTGTGTAGCTTTCTCCATTTTTCTTATATGTATTTGCTGATAGTACACTTATTCCTTGCTTTTCAAAGTCTGATATCATATTATCTAGACTAGTCTTGTTATTTGATACAAACTCATGATTTCCAAGAGTTACTGTGTCAAATCCAGCTTCTTTCATTTCTTTTGCTAAAGGAATTTCTATATAATCTGCATTGTTATTTTTATAGTTTTTACTCATTTGGTCATAATATTTTAACATATCTCCAGATGTTCCAAATCCAGAATCTAGAAAATCCCCTGCATCTACTACTACAGTATCTGGATTTTCCTTCTTTTGTTTTTCTATATAAGAAACCATTTCATTAGGTATTATTCCATGTAAGTCAGTCGTTGCAAGTATATTTAAATCTACTGACTTAGTAGAACTGCATCCTATTATTAATAAAGATGAAATGCTTATTACTGACCATAATATTTTTCTCTTTGAAAATAATTTACTCATACTCATCCCCCTATATACTTTCTTGTCTTATATTTTCAATTGTATTTTCTTTGTTTATTTTTTTCATAGGAATATAGGCCGATACAAAGGTAATGACAAATACACCTACAATAGATATTAAAACTGCCTTTATCGGAAGTACCATACCTATTTCTATAGCATCTCCAAGAACTTCGTTCATATATACATCTATTAAAAGTCCTATAGGAATTCCGTATAATAAGGCTAATACTCCATATAATAAGCTTTCAAGATATATCATTCTGTTAAATCCACTAGGTGTTACACCTATTGATTTGATTATTGCAAATTCTTTTTTTCTTAAATTTATATTTGTACTCATTGTGTTTATTATATTAGTAGCACTTATTAGAGATATTACTACTGTAAATCCATATACAAATATTTTCATAACATTGATAGCCTCTTCCATCTCTAATACATCTTCTACATCATCTGATACATCATAACCATATTTTTTTGCTATATCTTTTACATCATCTCTAGTTTTTTTTGTTTTATTTGTGTCTATGTATATATCTCCATCACTTATTTTATATCCTAGCTTTTCTCCTACTTCGTTATAAGTTATAAAATCTATACCCATATAAGTAGACCATCTATATCCTGGAAGAAAATCTTCAGTAGTAGCTAGTACTTTTAACTTAATAGGCACTCTTACTTCCTTATCATTTTTGTCTATATATCTCTTACAAATATTTATTGTATCTCCTACTTTATAATTTGTTAATGAAATCTCACTTTGTTTTCTGCTAGAGCTATTGTCACTTTTATTTCGAAGTATTATTCCATTTTCTTTTATAGCACTTTCTTTGTCAAAACTACCAGTTTTTAATTCTAATTCTTCTATTGCTTTATCTCCTACAAAATTAATTCCATTATTGTTAAATATATATACAATTTCACCATTTTTATTTTCCTTTGAAAAACGTCTTTCTATTAAATCCTTATATTCTTTATTTATGTTATTTTCATTAATGTATGTTTCTGCACCATAAGGATTAATTGCACTAATTTTATTTACTCCATCTATATTATTTAAATCTTTAACTATATCATTTTTCTCTCTTATTCCGCTATACCATACTCTCATATCATAGTTTATTTCTCCTATATTTACCCGATTAGCTTTTTCAAATAAATCAATAAATCCACTAAATGATATAAATATAACTACACTAGTTACTAAAGAGAATAAGGTTATTCTGAATTTCTTTTTATTTCTTCTAAGATTTTTGTATGCAAGAACTCCTTCAGTTTTAAATATTAACTTAACTAGTTTAGAATTTTTTACTTTTCCTATTTTTAAATCATCACTATTTCTTATAGATTCAAGTGGAGAAGTTTTTGCACAATTGATTGCTGGAAGTATTGCCGATACTAATATAGCCAATAAAACTATTAATGCACTTCCTACTATCATATAAGGATTATATATTACTCTTAGATTTATATCTGAAATAAATTGGCTATTAAATACTGTTTGTATTGATTTAAAGATTAAATCCATTCCAAAAGTTCCAACTATTAACCCTATAGGTATTCCTATTAAACTTATTACAATAGCCTCTATAAATACTAGCTTCATAACTTGAGTTTTAGTTGCCCCTATAGAATTTAACACTCCAAATTGTTTTTTTCTTTCACTTACAGATATACTAAAAGAATTATATACTGTTACTACTGTGCATACTATTACTAATAATGTTACTATAAGTAATATTTTATTAAATGTTTTATTTATATTTTCGTAAAGACTTGCCCCTTGTAGTCTTAATAGATACTCATTAAAGTATAGGTTTTCATAGTGAGTTTTATTATCATTATTATAAATCATTGACTCGTCATTATCAGTTGATTTATCAACTTCTAATCCTAGTGTTTTTGCTATATTTGTGGCTATAGTATAGGCTTCTTTAGGATTATTAAATAATATATATGCATCTAATGTATCTTTTTCAAATGGTTTATTTGGTTCTAAATAAGTTATTCCATTTGAAATTTCACTTAGTTCAGCGTATGGTTTTTTCATAATTCCAACAATCTTATATTCTTTTTCTTTTGTATCAACTAATCTTTCATTTTCTTTTAGTATTGGAATTTCTATTCCTTTTCCATTTTCATCTATTCTTTTTCCAACATTTAAAGTTATAGTATCTCCTAATTTTTTGTTTATTAAAGGTATGACCCTTTCACTTAATACTATCTCATTTTCATTAGTAGGTAGTTTTCCTTCTTTTAATTTTACTTGATTCATTTCAAAACCATTTTTGTTATAGGCTTTAAGGTTAATCAAGTTTAATTTGTCTTTATTTAATTTTGAATATCCTAAATCTTCACTAATTGAAGTTTTTGCTATTCCTGCACTTTTAGTTATAGTGTCTAAATCTTCCTTTTTTACATTGTAAAAAGCTGAATGAAAATATCCTTCTTGTTCTATAGTCTGCCTAAACTGATAATCCATATAACTTTCATATATGCTTCCTATTCCACATATTAATGCTGTTGATAGTATTACTCCTATTATTGTTACTATTGTTCTTTTTTTATTTTTTTTTAAATACCTTAAAGTTAGAGTTGTATATAAATTCATTTATATCACCTCGTCTGCTTTAATAATTCCATCTTCTATAGCTATTACTCTGTCTGCTTGTAGTGCTATGTTATTATCATGAGTTATCATTATTAATGTTTGATTGTATTTTTTTACTGATAGTTTTAATAATTCTATTACTTCCTTTGAGTTTTTACTGTCTAAGTTTCCAGTAGGTTCATCTGCAAGTATAATAGATGGTCTATTTATAAGTGCTCTACCTATAGAAGTTCTTTGTTGCTGTCCTCCACTTATCTCATTTGGAAGATTGTTTTCTTTTTCTTTTAATCCTAATGTTTTTAATAAATCATTTAAGTATTCTTTATCTATTTTTCTGTTATCAAGTTCTGCTGGTAGTAGTATATTTTCCGTTACACTAAGTACAGGTATTAAGTTATAGAACTGATATATAAGTCCTATGTTTCTTCTTCTAAATATGGCTAAATCTTTTTCATTTAATGAGCATATATCTACTCCATTTATATATACTTTTCCACTACTAGGCTTATCTACTCCTCCCATTAAATGAAGTAGTGTACTTTTACCACTTCCACTTGGTCCTACGATTGCTACAAATTCACCTTTGTTTATAGATAAATTTACATTTTTTACTGCATCTACCTTTGTATCACCCTTACCATAACTTTTGGTTATGTTTTCTACTTTTACCACTTCCATATTAGCCTCCATTTTCTTAAACTTGTCTAATCTTTATATTTATAGTCTATCTTCCTAGACTTACTTTAAAGTGAATTATATATTACAAATTAGTCACTATAGTTTTTGTGGAATATAATATGGAATTCGCATCCTTTGTTTTTTTCACTTTTAACTGATATATCACCATTTTGACTTTCTATTATAGACTTTGCCATAGCTAGTCCTATTCCTACGCTATCTTCTTTTGAGCTATTTCTTCCTTTGTAAAACCTTTTAAATATATGAGGTAAATCTTTTTTCTCTATTCCCTCTCCACTATCTTTTATAATTATTTCTGAATATATAAAGTTATCTTCATAACTAATTTCTAGCTTTCCATTTTGAGGTGTATGTTCTACACAATTTTTAATTATGTTGACTAAAGCCTCAACAGACCATTCCATATCCCCCTTGTAGAAGATACTATTATTCCCCTTAATACTTACATCTATATTTTTAAGTTCTAATGGTATTAAACTTGGCCCTAGAGCTCTTTTTACTAGTTCATTAATATTTACATTTTCATATTTAAAATCAATTACCTTAGCTTCTACCTTTGATAGTCTTAGCATACTTTTTATTAGCCACTCCATTCTACTTAGCTGGGTTTTTATTTTGTCCAAAAACTCTATTTTAGTTTCTTTTGGTAAATCTTCATACATTAAGTCATTAAGTATTATAAGTGAAGTCATAGGAGTTTTTAATTGGTGTGAAATATCTGATATAGTATCATTTAGAAATATCTTTTCTTTATTTAGTAATTCTACCTTTTCTTTAAGTATATTAGTCATTTTTAAAAGCTCTGTTTTTAAAAGACCAATTTGTCCTTCTTGGTTTTTATTCTTCATTTCATAATCTCTACCCTCTGAGCTATAATATACATAGTCAGTCATATCTTTTATATCATTATATATATGCTTAAAATAGTACATAACTAAAATTAAGGTAAATATAAATACAAGCACTATAAATAAAGTATTTAAACTAAAAATGTCATTTATACTTTCATTTATAATAGGCTCATTTCTAAGGCTTATATTTTCATTATAGTTATATTTATTTAATACTTCTTTACCTAAGGTTATGTTATTCTTTGACTTACCTTGTGTTATTACAGTTATTATTTCCTTTTCCAAATCAGGATGTTTTGAAAGTATAGAACCTACTATAACTTGATTATTTTCTATTATTTTATCTTTTATAATATTTACACTTTTATAGCTTATTCCTAGTGAAAAAATTATAGCTATTATAAATAGTAAAATGTAATTTCTTATGAAGTTTTTTATTTCAGCATTAGATAGAAACATTTTCTTCACTTCCATTCCACTTGTATCCAACTCCCCTTACTGTGTGTATATATCTAGGATTTGTTATATCATCTTCTATTTTTTCTCTAAGCCTTTTTATATACACTGTAAGGGTATTATCATTTATAAAATCATAAGTAACATCCCATAACTTTTCTAAAATTTGAGTTCTACTTAAAACTATATTATTATTTTGAATTAATATTAATAATAACTTATACTCAGCAGAAGTTAAGAAAATCTCTTCTTCTTTTTTATACACTCTAGCTTCTAGTGTGTGTATACTTAAATCTTTGAATTTTACTATCTTTTTACTTTCATTATTATTTTTTCTTCTTCTAAGAACTGCATTTATTCTAGAGATAAGTTCTCTAACTCTAAAGGGTTTTGTTATATAATCATCTCCTCCAATATCTAGTCCCATGACTATATTTACTTCTTCATCGCATGCTGTTAAAAATATTACAGGAGTGTCATTAGTTTCTCTAAGTTCCTTGCAAAAATCGTACCCACTTCCATCAGGTAACATTACATCTAGTAATATAATCTCGTAATCCTTAGTTTTTATTTCTTTTTTTCCACTTTCTAAGTCTTTACATATATTTATATTAAAACCTTCTTGTTCTAGAGCATATTTTACTCCAAAAGCTATAGTGCTATCGTCCTCTATCATAAGAATATTTTTCATAATCCCTCCAAATTTAACAATTTTTTATTTTATAATTATTATACAACAATTAAATTATTAAAGTAGTATAAACAAAATGACATATTAGTCACTTATATAACTTTATTTTCAAAAAAGAACCTTAGCAAATATTATAAATTGCTAAGGTTCTTTTTATGTACTACTTATAATATAGTTTATTTAATTTTTTTAGTTAGATGCTGAAGCTGTACTAGATGCTGCAATAATAGCCACCATAGTTGCAATTTCAATAGCTATTATTATCTCTAGAAGTATATTGCTACTTATAGAATCTATATTACTCTCTTCATTTAAATACTCAGCATATGCTGATGCTACAATAGACGCACTTATCATATTCCTATTAGTCTTACCTAAAGACCAATTTCCAAACCATTTTACTTCACTTAACTTATCAGATACATTTTTTATTTGATTAACCAATTGATATTCATCACAATCAATTAAAGATAATACACCTATTAAGGGGTATCCATATCCATCTATTTTACACTTTTGTTTTTCAAGTAATTCTTTAATTCTTATTACTTTATCTAATTTTTCTTCACTCTTATTTTTATCTAATGCCATTATATGAGATAATGATTGAAGATTGTTTGATTTATAAAACCCCTTTGAATTAAGTTCATTATAGCTTCTTTCTATATATTCTAAGTCATTATCTATGTCTTTTGAATTTATAGCTATGATGGCTGCTCTACAATAATCATCACTAGATGTTATCCACGGATGATGATTTTTCATGTATTCATATACATATTTAGTCTTTTCAATTGATGTATTTATATCCATTTTTTCTTGATTTTCATGTATTATAATTGCTACAAATGGTAAGTATGAATCATTTGTAAATTTATTTTCTTTTAATTTATTATATATATTTAATATAGACTTAAATTCATTTTCTCTATTTGTCTTATTTGATAACAAATTTGCTAGATAAAATAGGCTATTACCTCTAAAGTTTGAAAATATTCCTGTATTTGTTTTAATTATATCTATACTTTCTTCCACTTTTATTGGGTTTATATTTTTATTTTTTATGGTAGATGATAATACACAACTATACTGCATCATTCCCATTTGCCATGACCCTTTTATTTCCTTTGTTTTTTCATAATTTTTTATAAATAGGTTTAGCTTATTGTTTATTATATTATCTTGCATTGTTTTTATCTCCCCACAATTATTTTATATATATTGTAAGTTTATCATAAAATATACTACCTTTATAGTAAAGAGAGAAAATCTATTTGAATTCCTATGTTTTAATCTAACTTATCCTGTACCCTTACTAGTGGTACGATTCACCGTAACAGTAGTATCAGAGTTTTTTAAAAGGTGAAAACAAAATATAACCTCTGAGTCCACCTCTTTTTTTCTTATAATATTCATGTACATACCTACACGTAAAGGATGTTAAAAATTATTTTTTCTTAAATTCCTTGTTATCTAAAATAATAACCTCTGACCTAGCTTCCTTTGCTGCCTTCTTTGTATGATTTACAAGTTTTATAACGTCCTTGTATGACTTTTTTGCTCCCTTTACTATTAAAGGTACTCCTATAAAATCAATTTTTAACCACCTAGAAAATAATCCGCCAAATGTCATTGGTAATGAAACGGTTGGCGACGTATTAGAAAATATAATTTTCTCATTTAATAGCTTTTGTTTATGAAGCATAGAAGCTAAATTATATAATCCTGGAATTAAAACCTTTGAACGCCCCCTACCTATAGTATAGACTTCATTTCCATCTTTATCACTTCCATGATAAAAAAGTTCTCCACGATTTCCGTATACTAACTTATTAAAGTTAGGTAAGTTCAATATTTCATCTTTAGTCGGTTCTCGAGTTTCATCCAGCAATTCTAGGTGATAAGCCATTGCTAGAACAGATGAGTGTGTTCCTCCATAACAATTATATATGTATATCATTAAAATCACCTAATTTCCTATTTTTTGATTTATTTCAATAATTGTAGTATATACATTAAATATTGGAATTAAACAAACTTTGAACAAGTTTCATCCAAGTTCTTCAATATTTCTATCTACTAAAAAGGCTCTAGCATAAACTGCTAAAGCCTTGACTTTTGCGAAAAGGATTAGGTTTGAAGCCACGGTACTATTGTTTACCGTACGCTTGATTTTGAGTTAGATGTTAAAGTTACAATTATCCATAAATTATATACAAATTTTTATTTTTACACAATTTATCATCAACCTTCTCTTCAAAACAAAATAAGAAGGATTATTCCTCCTTCTTAACTTAGTTTTCCGTAGCTACACCTTAGAAGTATATTAAGTATCTATAGATTCATTATCAAATTATAGACCTATATTTTCTTTAATTTGCCTTATTAAATTTTCCTTATTTTCTTCTAGTTGAATAACTCTATTTACATTTGCTCCAGATGGATGTGGAAATCCTTTAAGAATCTGTTTTTCACAAATAATTCCTTCCTTTGATAACTTATACAGCACCTCTTCAACTGCTCTGCCTAACGGTATTATTAATATTTCTTTAAAATTTTCAATTTTACTGAGTTCTTTAATAAAATTATCATATACATATTTCATTAAAAATGCACTTTTTGATAATTTAGGTGTATGTCCTGAATAGTTCTGTTTTTTTACAAATACAGGATAAGGTACTAATGATACAGTATGTAGTAAATAATCTTTGTCTTCAAATAAGGTAGAGCAACTATTTATACTTAACGCCTTATTAAGTTTTATATCATCTAACATACTAATTATATTCTTTCTTAAACTTCCACTAAATCTACCGGCCACCTTACATTTATATTGAATTTCTTCAATATTAGTTTCTAACTCTAGTTCTTTTCGAGCAGTGGAGATAGCTGTACTCATTTGTTGAAATCCAGGTGTTATTCCAATAATAAATATCTTAGCTTTTGAATTTAAATAGTCATTATGTGGAGCATAATATATTTCTATATTTCCATTTTTTTCTACAAGCAAATCATCTATTAATAATTCATTTTTTTCATATTTATCTTTTATAGGAAGATGTTTTATAACTTCTGCATATTCATATAATGTTTTTTTCATACTTACCTCGCTATCTTAGTTTTCATTATTTCATAATACCCTTTTTATTGTACTTCTAAAAACTGATTATACTCCTCTGACAGCTATATTTTTATTATTTCCTATATTTTATATTCTCTTCTACTTTTATCATTTTTATTTTAAAAATTAAATTAGACATCTACTTATCATTATTTCTAAAAAAATCACTCTATACAGTTAAACAATAATTATGATATTTGGGTAGTTTTATATTACTTATAATTTTACAATATAATAAAACCGTATCACTTACTTGTGATACGGTTTATTATTATTTAACATAATTTTACTAATCATAGTTAACTTATATTAAATTATATCTTTGTAATAATTCTTCAATTACAGTTCCTGAAATTTCTTTC
>NZ_JBDPHA010000002.1:0-214918 GCF_039841805.1 Romboutsia sp. 1001216sp1 | reverse complement strand
TTTACTAATCATAGTTAACTTATATTAAATTATATCTTTGTAATAATTCTTCAATTACAGTTCCTGAAATTTCTTTCTTAATTATATCTAATTTAATTTTATCTGATAATGGTAACTTAATATCTTTTAATTTTTTACCATCTAACATCTTAGAAGTTGAATCAAGTAACACCCTAATATCATAGCAAGAACCAAATACCTCAGGAACTCCACGGTCTACATCAAGTAGTGTATATACAGCCTCCATAGCAGTTCTTACAGAATACTCTGTTGTAAATATAGTATCACGAACAGTCTCTGCAAATTGACCAATAAATGCAAAGTTAACACATTTATCTGGTACTACTTTTGGTCTATCTCCAGCTGTTCTTGGCATAAAGAATGAAGTAATGTATGGCATCATGCAAGGAATACAATGAGCAGAATTTTTTGCCATCTCAGGAATTTCATCTACTGGAACTCCTAAATGATATAGCCATTCTTGAGTAATTTCATAACCTGTGCACTCTTTCATTGGTTTTTTTATGAAATCTCCATCTACATCAGTAAATAATCCATAAACCCATACAACAAGCTCATTATCTGGTTGAGCTTTAAAATGTGGTTGTCTATTTAAAGTATAACTCATTAGCCAAGACGAATCTTTAACTGTAACAATTCCTCCTGTAACAACTTTTCCACTAAATGGATTACGTTTACATACTTTTTCTATATATGGTGGAATTTTATTATCTAAAGTAGTTATAGTAGCAGATTCCCAATTAGTTTTATTTGTATTAGTACAGAATTTATCAGGTCTACCAAAAGAAGAATCTTGTGCTGCTATGTTTCTCCAAAGTCTCCAGCAACCACCTTCAGTAGTATTTAAAACTGGTGCATGATTATCATCACCTAAAGTTGAATTTTCTGTACAACTACCATTTGTAACAAATACTAAGTCATCTTCTACTAAATCAATAGTTTCTTCTTTTCCATCCTTAATGCAAACAATTTGTTTTGCCACTTTTTTATCTTCTGTTATTTCAAAAATCACATTGGTAACAGTTGTGTTATACTGAAAATGAACCCCATTAGACTCTAGGTATTTAATCATTGGTAAAATTAATGATTCATATTGATTATATTTTGTAAATTTTAAAGCTGAAAAATCAGGAAGTCCACCAATATGATGAATAAATCTTTGAATATATCGTCTCATTTCAAGGGCACTATGCCACTCTTCAAAAGCAAACATAGTTCTCCAATATAGCCAAAAGTTTGATTCATAGAATTTAATAAATTTATGTAAAAGGAGATATTTTAATGGAAACTACAAAGAGATTAGTAATTTCTTTTAAGAATACTTTGGGAAGAGTTGTTTCTATATCAGTTGATGATCTTAAAAAAGATGTAACTGAAGCTGAGATAAAAAAAGTTATGGACATGATAGTTAAGAAAAATATATTTGTTCCTAATGGAGCTGATATAGTAGAAATTGTTAAAGCTAAGAGAGTTGTGACAGATACTACTGATTTTGATTTAGTTGTGTAGTAGTATAGGGTTGGGTTGGATATGGTATTTAGAGTTGTTTCATTCGCATAAAGACCAAAGGGCGGTCTTTAAGTGTTTCTTCAACAATCTCTAAATCTCATGCCTTCGCTTTATTCTGTACTACTTTTTTTATGGAGATTATAAGTGTTAAATAGGAAGAGCTTATTAAAAATTATTTTTTCTTAAATTCATTGTTATCTTAATAATAACCCCTGATTTATCTTCCTTTGCTACCTTCTTTGTGTGATTTACAGGTTCTACAATGTCCTTGTATGATTGTTTTACTCCATTTACAAGCAAAAGTACTCCTATAAAATCAATTTTTAACCGTCTAGAAAATAATCCACCAAAGGTCATTTGTAATGGAACCGTTGGCGATGTATTGGAAAGTATAATTTTCTCATTTAATAGATTTTGTTTATGAATCATAGATGCTAAGTTATATAACCCTGGAATTAAAACCTTTGAACGTCCCCTTCCTACAGTATATACTTCATTTACATATTTATCGCTTCCATATTAAAAAATTTCTCTACAATTTCCATATACTAAATTATTAAAATTAGGCAAGTTCAATATTTAATCCTTAGTCGGTTCTCGAGTTGCATCCAGTATTTCTAAGTGATAAACACTTGATAGAACAGATGAGTGAGTTCCTCCATAACAATTATATATGTATATCATTAAAATCACCTAATTTCTTATTTGTTACTTTATTTTAATAATTGTAGTATATGCCTTAATCATTGAAATTAAGCAACATCTTAGGAAGTTTTCTCTAAGTTCTTCAATGCTTTTACAATTTTTTATAATAAAATAAATTTAAACTACAAAAAAGCCCTAGCATAAATTGCTAGAGCCATTCACTTTATATATTAACAAATTTCTTTATTAATTCCCTTTTATCTTAAACCATTTTAACGTATTTTTTAATTTTACTGGATTCCCATACATTAATGTAGCTATTCTGTATATCTTAGCCCCACCAATTCCTACTAATACTGCTAAATAATTGTTGATTCCAATTTTTAATCTATATAATCTCCTCTTATAAAAGAGTTGTTCTGTTTAATCTTTCAAAACAAATTCCATTAAGTAAATATAATTAAATACCTTTAAATATATTTATTACTATACTTAAAGATATTTTATCTTTTCAAATTTATTTTATAAAAAATGAAGTATGTCATGTATAAAATTTAATTTACTATATCAAAATATACAATTAAACATTTCTACCCTACTAAATAATTACCATGTTTTAGGTCCATCACAAAGTTTATACATTTCAAATGAACCTTCTGTAATAATCCAAACACAGTATCTATCATAGAAAAATTCTTTATACTTGTCCCTTACTTCAAGTGAAGGTTCTCTCAATACTTTAACCACCCAAAACATTTTGTAGCCCTTTTTGTTTAAAATCTCTCTCATTTTATTTGATTTAACATATAAAATATTTTGTTCATTATTATACTTTTTGCCTGTTATTGAGTTAAACATAACAAGGTTATCTGAAGTATCTTTATAATTAAAACCATCAGTTATATTAATATCTAATAATGTTCTCATTATTTTTGACGGAATAACACTCCAAAATTCTTCATCATTATTAGTTTTATACGTTATTTTACTAATAGTCTTATACACATCATATTCATTGTTAACTTCTTTAGTTTTATACTCTATTGTATGCTTAGTATATAATTCTTTTACCCAATCTATTAAAGTTACCGTTGCAGGATCCATGTATGTCCCTACATTAGGATGTGAATATTCTTCGTCATGCGTTTTTACAAAATATTGGATTAAATCCTCTCTTGAATTCTTTAATTGATTTTTAAAAATATCATAATCTTCTTCTTTTATAAGATAACTATTTATCCATAATATAGAATCACTATGTGTGTACCTCTCTGTTACTACCGTGAAATTATATATATTAGTCCAACTCCCTGTAAATTCAGCTGAAACCATTGTCATTGCCTTATCATCTGATATTAACCAAGTTTTAAAATCAGGATATTTTGCTTTATCAATCCAACTTTTAATATTATCTATATTATCATCTTTTAAATTTTCAATCATAGGTGCTAAATCATTTGGCATATATGGATAATTTCTATTTCTTATTTCATCTTCAGCTATTTCCTGTATATCTATAAAAGTATTACTTATGTCAACTAATACACTATAGTCATCTAATATGTACTTTTCTTTTCCATTATCACTATAACCATAATACGGTAACCTATCCGCTAAATATCCTTGTATTTCATGAATTGAACACCATGTATATTTTTCACCTGAAGTCATTACACTACTCATACTCCCATGTGTAGCTGGCCAATATTGTCTTGATATTGCAATATCAAATCCATATATTTCTTTATCATCTTCTTTCTCATAATATTTAAATTTTGTGCAATTCCATCCCATTTTCTCTATATAATTTACAGCTGCCGAAAGTGCAAACAAATGAGGCATGATAAATTTTTCATCTACTGTTTCACCATGAATTTTTAAAAATTCAATTACTTTACTTGAATAATCTGGTATTGAAATTTCTTTTTCTGTATCCTTATTTTTTTCGTGCTGTAGTAAACTTTGTTCTAAAAGAACCTCTATATCTTCATCAATCACATTATCGTCTGTAGTATTATAGCTTTCTTCAAATTCAGAATCCTCATATTTAATTTTTTCTATAAATTTAATCAATTCTGAATTTGATATTTTTTCCTCTTCAGTATATTCTCTATCAATTTCAAAAAAATTCTCATATGCTCTTTTTATTACATACCACGACAAATCACCAGTAATAGGGTCAAATGAATCGCTTTTTTCATCTACTACTTTTTTACTAAGCTCTATATCATTATAAATATCATATTTGTATGGTGGTCTTGCTAAAAATACCTTTTCTTCTTCTACTAAATTATATTTAAAAGCTTTTTCTACTACGATTCTTGCCGCGAACCTTATTACTACATTTCTGTTATGTTGTATTTTACTTTCTTCGAAAATATTACTTATAATCCAGTTAGCAAATTCTTTTAAATCCTCATTACATATCTTCATACTAGTAATAATGCCTAGTAAACAAATCATTATATCTTCTTTCATTTGAGGGTCATTAGTGACATATACCTTGTCCAATAATTTATAGAATTCCTTTGGTCTATATATTCCCCATTTTGTTAATTCATTTCTAGATTTCCTACGAATTCTATTATCCAAATTTGTTAACTGCCATGCATAAATTAATGGCAATCCATCAAATGTGTCTTCTATAGTTAATTCTAAACCTTTAGTTGAGCAGATACACTCTGACTCACCTTCCCATATTTCTCCACTATTATATTTAATTTTTTCTGGGCCCGACCAAATAATATCCCTTTCAGCTGGTGTTTTATAACTCATAAGAATACTATGAAGAAATTCAGTACCTAATGGATGATTAGGAATTCTAGCTATTTCGGATATCAAGTTATTTACTATCAATCTTAAATTTGTAGTGCTACTCTTAATAAGATTTTCAATAAAATCCTTGTACTTTTCTGCTATATCACTTGATACATTAGCAAGCGCAAAAGATTGTATTTTTATTAATTCTTCATTATCACAATAATCACTCCATATACCATTAGATCCAACCAAAACTTTTTTCTCTTCTAATAATATTAATGAGTACATCTGTTGTGCTCCTATCCTCTCATATAACACCTTAGGAAAACATTTATTTTCATTAACATCTATACTTCTTAATTTTATAGCTATTAAATAATCTACTAATGGTTGAATTTGTATTTCATAATTTATAACTGGATCTTCAAGCGGATCTTCAGATGTCAATGTCTTTCTCATATACAATAATCCATATTGCTCTAAATAATTTAATATTTTTGAAAATTCAACTTTTCTCAATTCACTTAATCTAACATCTTTACTTAATAAGTTAATCAATTTGTTATGCTCAATCATATATTCAGATTCTTTAATAAAATAATTTACTATGTTAATTAGAATATTTTTAATAATAAATTCTGCATCTGTCCATAAACTATTCAATTTCTTATTTATTTCCTTATCTATTCTTTCAATTTTTTCAGATAATAAATTACTAATTGTTAAAGATATTTTTTCAGTGCTGTTTATTTCCTTATGAGAGTATTTTTCACAAAATAGTTTTAATGCAAAAGGTGTTTTTAACGACCATTTTACTCTCTTTTTAATATTCTCACCTTCAAATCTAACATTATATTTTTCTATATAATCATCAAATATTTTATGGACATTTACATCTCCATCTATTGGAATATTTACTTTGTTTTTTATATTTATTTTTTTAAATGTATATGGTCTACTTGATATAATAAACCTTAAGCGTTTATATTTATTACATATTATATCAATTTCTCGTATTCTATCAATCCAATTTTCAGATTGTACAGCTTCATCTATACCATCTATACAAATTAATACCTTTCCTTGAAATTTGATTTCTCTATTCTCTAAATCTTTAATAGTATTTTTACCAATTTCACATCTGCTTGCAGTATCTTCAAGCGCATTCCAAATATCTTCTTCACTAAAACTACTTGATAGACCTAATGCCTCTAATAATATCTCCTTCCAAGACTTAGCATTTGAATATTGTTTAGCTTGTATTAAAATTGCTGGTAAATTACTATTTATTTGCTCATCTACAATATTGGCTAACGCATGAGTTTTACCAGTTCCTGGTTCACCTAAGAATATTACAAATTTTAATTTATTAATATGCAATATCTTTGATATCCCTTCCTCTATCTTAGCATCCCTCAATTTTTCTAATTCTTCTCTTAAAATTCTAGCATTTCTAAATTGATAGTTTTTATCTTCAATTGATTTAACTTCATTAATAAGAGTAAATAAATCAATTGTATTTTCCAAACTATTCTTGTAGTCTATTACACTATTATTTTCAATATGTAAAATAAGTTTATCTAAATTTTTTAATAATTCATTTAAATATTCACTAAATTCCTCTAACTTTTGTATTACCCCAGTAAATCTACTATCTGTAATGCTATATTTTATAGTATCTAAAGTTTGAATTATAATATTTTTATCCCTTATTAATAATGAAACCATATTAAATAAAACACTATTCTTCTGAGTTATATTATCTGTTACTCCCTGCATTTTTCCAACCGCATGTAAATCTGGAACATATCTATCTGCTAACCAACCTATTTTAGCTTTTTGAAATTCGCATTTTAATTTAGATAATGGTATATCTTTTTCGCTAAAATATTCATTAAATTCTATCAATTTAAACGAGTACTCATTAAGTAATTCATTATATCCTGATATATTATTTACTTTTATTCTCTGAAATAATTCCTCAAATTCATAAACAATTGAAACTAAATGAATCTTATTATTATAAAAAACAAATACTCCTCCACCTGAGCATCCACTTATATTATATAATGCTTCATCATAAACTGTAGTTTCTAACTTTGTTTTCGTTCCAATAATATTATTTTCAATAAACTGGCACATACCTACTGTAACTGCAACATTTTTTTCTCCTAAATTATATGGAGCTGGATATCCTCTAAAACAACATTCTATTGGAATACTATCTAAATCAAAAAATTCTATACTTTTAATGTTATCCAAACTCTTTACATTTGCTTTTCTTAAAATTATAATCGCTCTGTCATTCAAAGGGTTATCATCATAAATTATTAACTCTTGTTCACTTATCTCTATTTCCTTATATACATTATCTAATTTAACATATACTGTTATATTAATATCTTCTCTTTTATAATTTAGCTCTTTTCCTAATATACAATGTTTTGCTGTAAGAATATAAACATAGTCTTCATTATCCATCTGTAAAATAACTCCCGAACCATGTTCATATCTTTTTTCTTTATCTTCAATTTTAATTTTGCATACAATTGAATCTAAGATACTATTGTTATAAGCATAATTCATAATATGTCACACCTTTCTTTGGATATAAACATTCAAAGTTAAGATTTGGATCTTGATATTCATGTTTTTTAAATATATTTCTTAACTCCATGGTATCGTAATTAAATATAAATTCTACTTTTTGCTTTTTATCTCTTAATGGATGTCTTAAAATTCTAGCGAAAGTTTCTTTATGTGGAAATTTATCTCTATTAGTACCATTGGTACTAATAATAAATCTATTACATTCAATAAGGTTCAATAAATCATCACTTGTATTGCCTTTACTAGCATGATGTGAAAGTTTAACATAATCTAACTTTAATCTATTTTCTTTAGAGTATCCCATATTACTTAAATTTTTTGCTATCACATTTGGTGATGAGTCTGCTAAAAACAATATTTTCCTACTATTTTTATTATCATAATTTATCTCAAATATTAGTGCAATGCTTGATTTATTGTCATCATCTCCATCTTCTTCAAAGTTATTTAAATTAAATTCAGCTATCTCTTTATTCCAATCACACATATTAGTAGTAATTTTTTCACTAAGTATTGAATAGTCCTTATTCCATGATTTTAGAAACTTATCTAAATCTTCTATTCTTGGTCCAACAATTTGTATTTTAGCACCAAAAATTTTATAATTTTCAATTCCATATATTATCTTTTGGACATTCTGCTTTCCAGTTTGGATTAAGTATTTTTCTAATTCATACCCTTGATTAACACTAACTTTATTAGAAGTTTCAAAGTTAATCAATAATCTACCTCCATTAAACCAAAATCTATCTACAATATCATCTTGTCCATATTTTCTTATAAATTTAGTTATTCCTCCAATATGATCTTGATGCGTATGTGTTAAAATAAATAAATCAATCCTTTCATTCTTTGATTTAATATCAATAATTTCTTTATTTAAGGTTCTATCAAAAGTTCCACTATAACCACAATCAATAAATATATTATGAAATTTTTCATCATCTCCTTTGTATTTAAGACTAATACAATCTCCAGCCTTTACCTGAAATATTTTCAAAGAAATTTGTTCCATTTTAACTACTCCTCATACATTTTATCTATATATACTTATTTAATATAGTAACTTTTTAGTATTGATAATCCATAAACATTGGATTGTAAAGTCACTACAATTAACCTTAATTTTTACGATATAATAAACTCTATCCCCCCCCTTATTCTCTCAATAATCATTTATTTTATTTTTTCATAAATCCACGTATTAATCCATTAATATCCAATTCAATTGTACCATAATTAATTTTAAATTTTACATTATTCCCAGATTTGTTTCATTTAATTTAATGATAGTTTTATTTTCTACTCATTATTCTAAAAGTTTCTATATAAAAAGTTGAAAACATATTTTTTCTATATATTTATATATATAATAAAAACAACTGAAATAAATTCAGCTGTTCTTTTAAGACTTAATATATCTAATTGTTAATTATTTTTTTCTCCACAGATACAATTCTACCTTTTACTCTATCAATTATATATTTAAGGTTACAATAACTTTCATTTCCTCACCTTTTTTAGTATCAGCCTTACTAATGTGTTGTACTCCAATAAATATAAGATTCATTAGCTCTGTTAAGTTTTTCCATTCTGATTCAATTAAAATCACTTTCTAATAGAGTAAGTAAAATCAACTGCCTTGTTTCATCGCCCATAGTAGAAATTGCCTTACGATATATTTTAAATTTTGATGTTATTTCTTTTAATCTTTTTTCACATTCTTTTTCCATAAACTTCTCCTCACACTTATAATTATCTTACATTAGCTGACTCTTTTTGTGCAGTGCGTCTGTATTTCACATCTGGATATTTAAAAACTAGCGTTGTAACCACATAATCATTGTTTTTTATATTTAAAGATTTTTTAATTTTGCTGAATAGTTTACTACAGTTGTAAAAAATCCACTATAAAGTACCCCTAGTCCATAAGGCTCTGCCATTAGTGCCATATTTGATGCTGCAAGTGACCCACTAACCTTATCTTTAGTTGCTACCATTATTGCAATAGATACCTGTTTGAAAAAAAGTTATCATCAATTGTAACTTTTTTTGCGCTTTTCATAAAAATGTTTACAATTGGTTTTATTCTTCTAAAAAATTTCCCTGCAATTTTTTCATACTTATCTTTATTCTTATCTAAAACAATGTATGATACATCTTGTGAATTTTTAGCACTAGGTGTAAATCTACCTACCTCAATAATTTGATGTATAATTTCTAAAGGCACTTTTTTTTTTAATTTACGAATAGTTCTTCTTGATTTAATTGCCATTAATAACTCATTTGAATCTAAAATAGGTTATTTTAAAAGTTCTATTGGTGGTTCATCAAATCCTGTCAGTGCAATAGCTTCTTTTGGACATATTACTGCACAATGACCACACTTTATACAATCTTGATTTTTTATTGCTGATTTTTTATCTTTAATAATTATATTATTTACTCGGCAATCATTTTTGCAAAGGCCACACCCTATGCAAAGATCTTTATTAACTTCAATTATGTGTTGTTCTTTCATAATATATTCATCTGCCTTTAGTTTATTTGTTTAAACTATTATAACATTTAAATATTTTAAATTTTCATTGGAAAGAATTTGTTTACCATTAAATTAAGTCCAAAGAAAAAAGCACTCCATCCTGTAAGATTAGTGCTAATTTTTATTGACTTATTTTTATTATTATATTAGATTTCAGTTAAGCTATAATCTATTACTTATGATATGCTTCACTACTATTCAATCTAAATAATTAACTTATAATATATGATAATTATCAGCTTTATTTTTAACTTTAGGAAGAGTTGTCTATATATCAGTTGATGATCTTAAGGAGTATATAAATGAAGCTGAGATAATTGTAACAGATACTACTGAATTTGATTTAGTTGTGACTTAGTTAAAGGCTTTAGATTAGCTTAAAATTATATGTTTTTTCGCTAATCCAAATCCCTTACTATATCCACTTTTTTATATAAAATAAATCATTTTCATTATAAATTTAATATAAATTTACTAATCATAGTTAACTTATATTAAATTATATCTTTGTAATAATTCTTCAATTACAGTTCCTGAAATTTCTTTCTTAATTATATCTAATTTAATTTTATCTAATAATGGTAACTTAATATCTTTTAATTTTTTACCATCTAACATCTTAGAAGTTGAATCAAGTAACACCCTAATATCATAGCAAGAACCAAATACCTCAGGAACTCCACGGTCAACATCAAGTAGTGTATATACAGCCTCCATAGCAGTTCTTACAGAATACTCTGTTGTAAATATAGTATCACGAACAGTCTCTGCAAATTGACCAATAAATGCAAAGTTAACACATTTATCTGGTACTACTTTTGGTCTATCTCCAGCTGTTCTTGGCATAAAGAATGAAGTAATGTATGGCATCATGCAAGGAATACAATGAGCAGAATTTTTTGCCATCTCAGGAATTTCATCTACTGGAACTCCTAAATGATATAGCCATTCTTGAGTAATTTCATAACCTGTGCACTCTTTCATTGGTTTTTTTATGAAATCTCCATCTACATCAGTAAATAATCCATAAACCCATACAACAAGCTCATTATCTGGTTGAGCTTTAAAATGTGGTTGTCTATTTAAAGTATAACTCATTAGCCAAGACGAATCTTTAACTGTAACAATTCCTCCTGTAACAACTTTTCCACTAAATGGATTACGTTTACATACTTTTTCTATATATGGTGGAATTTTATTATCTAAAGTAGTTATAGTAGCAGATTCCCAATTAGTTTTATTTGTATTAGTACAGAATTTATCAGGTCTACCAAAAGAAGAATCTTGTGCTGCTATGTTTCTCCAAAGTCTCCAGCAACCTCCTTCAGTAGTATTTAAAACTGGTGCATGATCATCATCACCTAAAGATGAATTTTCTGTACAGCTACCATTTGTAACAAATACTAAGTCATCTTCTACTAAATCAATAGTTTCTTCTTTTCCATCCTTAATACAGATTATTTGTTTTGCTACTTTTTTATCTTTTGTTATTTCAAATTTTACATTGGTAACAGTTGTATTATATTGAAAATCAACTCCATTAGATTCTAGGTATTTAATCATTGGTAAAATTAATGATTCATATTGATTATATTTTGTAAATTTTAAAGCTGAAAAATCAGGAAGTCCACCAATATGATGAATAAATCTTTGAATATATCTTCTCATTTCAAGAGCACTATGCCACTCTTCAAAGGCAAACATAGTTCTCCAGTATAGCCAAAAGTTTGATTCATAGAATTCTTTTGTAAATACATCGTCAATTGTTTTATCATATAAGTCTTCTTCTTTTGCCATAAATAATTTTATTATTTCCATAGATGCTTTTTCTGTTAATCCAAATTTTCCATCTGTGTTAGCATCTTCTCCACGGTTAACTGTTGCCCTCATTAAAGAATAATTTGGGTCTTTTTTATTTAACCAATAAAATTCATCTAGTACAGAAACTCCTTCAGTTTCTATTGAAGGTATTGATCTAAATAAATCCCATAAGCATTCAAAGTGATTTTCCATTTCACGACCACCACGAATAATAAATCCCTTCTCGGGATCATTAATTCCATCGCAAGCTCCACCTGCTATATCCATTTCTTCTAAGATATGAATATGTTCACCTTTCATTTGTCCATCACGAACTAAAAAACATGCAGCAGCTAAAGATGCCAAACCAGCTCCAACTAAATATGCTGATTTTCTATCCACACCTTCTGGTTTTTGTGGACGTGCAAATGCTTCGTAATTCCCATTACTATAATACATATAAATCATCCCCTATACTTTAAAGCTTATTTATTATAAAAGCTTTAGTAATTTATTTATTAATATCATACTCCCATTTAAGATTTTATTATATAGACAATATTAAGGCTTTGTAAAAATTTTAAACATAACTATAAATCTGTAAAAAAACTAGACAAATAATAATATTTGTCTAGTTTATATTTTCTATTTATTTTTATACTAATCCCATTTGTCTGTTCTATATCTCTCTAAAGCCTCTTCTATATTTCCACAAATCAATGTATTTAATCTCTTAATAATATCTTTAGGGTTTTCTTTCATTCCTTTTTTAATCCATTCAAGCACAAGGCCTACAAATGCATACTTATAAAAATCTGCAATAAATTCTTTATCTTTTTCTCTAACTGCCATATCTTTTGCCTTTTCTTCTACTACTCCCATAAGAAGTAATTGTACTTCATTATATAAGTAACGTTCTAGATGTTCTCTACTTACAGAGTTGAATGTATTTAATACAAAAGATTTATTATCTAGTATGTAGTTAAATATATATTCAAATCCCTGTTGCCAAGTATCGTATGTCTTTTTCCCATCTAAAGCTCTTGTTGCTTCATATGTGTAAACCCAATCTAGTAAATCGTAAATGTCCTTGAAATGATAATAAAATGTCTGCCTATTTACTCCACAATCTTCTGTTATATCTATTACTTTTATTTTTTCCAAGGGTTTTTGGGCTAACATTTTTTTCAAAGATGCAGCAAATGATTTTTTAGTCATTTGAGACATATATATCCCTCCATTATTTTAAACTTGTAAAATTCCTATTTATATATCCTTTTTATCAAATATTTCTTAAACTTTTATTATTTTTCATTAGAATATATAGTTCCACCAATTAATTCTTCTTCTTTTTCTAAATAATCTCCAAATTTTGGATTTATTGCTTTGAAAAATAGATTTATAAAATTTAATAATACAAAGAATACTACATATGTTGCTATAAATATTTCTATATTTCCTAATAATTCAAATACATTTCCTATTATTTTATAACCTATTGCTCCAAAATATGTTGATAATTTAAAAGCTGCTAATGTTGCAATTGCTAATGGGAATGTAAATGCTGCATATGTTGGTTTAAATCCTTCTTTGAAAAGTTTTAGTATATATCCGTAAACAACTACTAAAAGTATTAATCCTGTTATTATTAACCAAGTTAGCATATATATATTTGGATTTGGATCTATAGTTAATATCCCAACTACTCCAAGTGGAGCTGGTGAGCAAATTATACCAACAGTAGGTAATTTTTTATCATCTAGTATCTCACTTTTAAATACTATATAAAGAACCAATGGTAATAGTAATGTGTAAAATATAAATCCAAACATAAGCATAAAGTTTGCTATTGGTGGAATTATTCCTCCCATTCCTTTACTTGCCACACTTCCTGTTATCATACCTGTATATATGATAAAACAAGTTGGCATTATATTATTAAAGTTCTTTTCTTTAATTCTTATTATTGTGTAATATACTACAATAGCATAATGATATACTACTGCGCCTAACCATAAAGCACTGCATACAGTTGGAAATTGTGGATAGAAAAATCCAGAAACTAACCAAGCTACCATACCCATAGTTGGATAAAATGTTCCTATAACCGGATCTCTTAATTCTTTTAACATTACTTTTGGAAATCTTATAACTCTCATTAGCATTAATGAAAGCATTATTATTGCTATAGTTATTGCAATTGGTTTTAAATAACCGATATCTTTAATTAACCAACAATTACTAAGTGTTATAAATGCCAAACATGTGCCACTTATTCCTATGTGTAAATTTTCAAGCTTATCTAAATATCTGTTCATACTAACCACCCTCTAATTTGTTATTGATGTATTTTAATATTTATTTAAATATTCTTTATAATTTCTCAAAGTATAAAGTAAAATTCTTCCATACTCCTTAATTTAATTAATTCCCTCTATAAATCACTTTAAAACAGTTCATATTTCAAATACTTTCTTTGAAGGCTTAAATATTTTCGATATTACAAGAGCTATCTTATCTTTGTAAGTTCACGATGAACTTAAGATAAATAAGCAAGATAATACTATCTTAAATTAGTTATCTAATAAATTTATGTACAAGGAGGTATGTTAATGTAAACTACAAAGAGATTAGTAATGTCTTTTAAGAATACTTTTTGAAGAGTTCTTTTTATATCAGTTGATTATCCTAGAGAAGGTGTAGATGAAGCTGAAATAAAAAAAGTTATGGACATGATAGTTGAGAAAAATATATTTGCTTCTAATGTGAATGATATAGTGGAAAATGTTGAAGCTAAGATAATTGTAATAGATACTACTGAGTTTTATTTAGTTGTGTAGTAGTTTAAGAATTGGCTTCTGTATAGAATTTAGACAAAGGTCAAAGAGCGGCCTTTAAGTGTTTCTTAAACAAATCTTTCTCTTCTAGAATCTTCGCTTTTTTTATTACTCATCCAATCATGAATTGCAAAAAGTAATACAATACACTTGCTAAAAACAAATATATTGTTATAATTTAAATCTATACTATGTAACATTCACCTTGGATTTACTTTGAAAAAATCCAATTTTAAATAATTGAAATTATCCTTAAAAAGTGTTATGCTATCAAAAGAAATCAAAAAATGTCGTTACTATATATAATTGATTATATATTAAAGAGCTTATTTTTATAGGCTCTTTTTATATCTTATTAAAAAGCAGACCTTTAGGTCATTAGCGACATATCGCTTAATCAAAGCGAATTTTTTTAATGATAAAGAGAGGTAATTATATGATAAAAATTGACAACTTGTCCTACTCACTTCCGCAAAAAGATCTATATAATAATGTTTCATTTACATTAGAAGATGGTCAACATTGTGCTTTTATAGGAGCAAGTGGTAGCGGAAAAAGTACACTTATAGATATAATAATGGATCCAGAAAAATATATATTTGATGGTAAGTTAGAAATGAATCCAAATTTAAGAATTGGGTATGTAAGTCAGTTCTCACAACTAGACAAAATAAAAGAAACTACAGTTTTCGAATATATAGCACAAGAGTTTATCAAGCTACAAGATGAAATATCATCTATTTGCAGTGAAATGGAAACATCTTCTGATATTGATGCTTTACTAGAAAAATACCAAGAAGCTTTAGATGCATTTGATGCAATTGATGGTGACGATTATGAAAGTAATATTAATAAGAAACTAAATCTTGCAAATTTAACTAAGCATAAAGATAAAATGATATCTGAACTTAGTGGTGGAGAATTTAAACTTATTCAAGTTATTAAGGAAATGCTTAATAACCCAGATTTAATGATTATAGATGAGCCAGATGTGTTCTTAGATTTTGAGAATCTTAACGCTCTTAAAAATTTAATTAATTCTCATAAGAAAACAATTTTAGTTATTACACACAACAGATATTTATTAAATCATTGTTTTAATAAAATTATCCATCTTGAGAATACAGAACTACAAGAATTTGATGGTAGATATGTTGATTACAACTTATCTCTTCTTCAAACTAAAATCGAGTTACAAGAAATGGCTATTGCTGATGAAGAAGAAATTGCGAGAAATGAAGCTTTAATCGAAATATTAAGAGAAAAAGCAACCTATAATACTGAAGCTTCTAGAGGTAGAGCTCTAAAAGCTAGAGTTAAAATCCAAGAAAGATTAGAAGCCAAAAAAATTAAAGCACCATTTGTAGATATTAAACAACCGTATATCAATTTAGATACAAATAATGAAATTGAAGAAACTATTGCTTTAAAGGCTAGTGATTTTTCTATATCATTTGATGAAGTTCTTTTAGAAAATGTTAACTTTGAGATAAAATCTACTGATAAAGTAGCTATTGTTGGTACAAACGGTGTAGGAAAAACTACTTTATTAAAAGAAATATTTAAAAATAATAATAAATCTATTAAAATAAATGAAAACATTAAGCTAGCTTATTTATCTCAAATGCAAAGTGAAGTAGTAAATGAGTCTAATACAATACTTCAAGAGTTCTATGATGTTGGATTTGAGACTTATGGTGAAATTAGAAGATATGTTTCAAGATATGGTTTTGATTCAGATATACTTACACAAAAGATTGAATCTTTATCTGGTGGAGAAAAAAATATACTTCAATTAGCGAAGGTTTCTGCTAGTAAAGCAAATATGTTACTAATGGATGAACCTACAAGCCACTTAGATATTTATTCTCAAATGGCTCTAGAAAAAGCCATAGCAAATTATAAAGGTGCTATTTTAATGGTTTCTCATGATTATCATTTTATAGTTAACTGTGCGGATTATGTTTTACTTATTGAAGATAAGACAATTAGAAAAATGAGCATGCGTAAATTTAGAAAGATGATTTATGCTAATCATTTTGACAAAGACTATCTGCAAATTGAAGAAAAGAAAAAATCAGTTGAAATGGAAATAGCTTCTGCTTTAAAGGATACTGATTTTGAACGTGCAAAAACTTTATCTAAAAAGTTAGAAGATTTAATTAAATCATTTTAAATAATAATCCCTTTATAATTGACAAATTTGTCAATTTTAAGGGGTTATTTTTATCTCATAAATCAAAATCTATAGTTCACTAAATTATACAAGTCATAACTCCGTTATTTATGATACAGTTTACTACTATTTATTCTAAATAACTAGGTACTAATATATGCCTAGTTATTAAATAAAATTTGTACAACACAAACCATCTTTTGAGTTATACAAATTTTATCTAATATTTATGTTATTTACATTTTTATTCCCATTATGTATTTCATTTCTTCTGTTACATCTTTCCACTCATTCTTATTAGAGTCTTTTTTATAATCTCTGTCTTCTTTTTTTAAATCAAAAGTAATACTACAATGCTCACATATATACTTATATATATCATCGTTGTTGTCATCTTTATAAACCTTTTCTAATTCTATCCTATCATTTTTCCCACAACATGGGCAACTTACTGTCTTGTACTTTCTAGCGTCTACGTCTATTATCTCTTGTCTCATGTTTACTCTCCTTCATTTTATGTGATTTGAAATATTGTAAAGTTTTATTTTACATCTTTATTTTAAATATACCCTAAATATTTAAAATAAAACTTTGTGAAATATCGAAAATAACCTTTGTTCACATAAAATTGCATTTCACCTAGCTAGATATTTTCCAAATTACTTTTCATTTAAGACCTCATGATTTATAAATTCTTCATTGTAATATAAGTTATATATTGTAAATGGTGTAATTTAATTTTATAGTTATATCATATTCTTTCTACTCTCACTTCTAAACTAGTTATAAACTCATCTTCATTACTAGTCTCATATATATCAACATCATATATTTCTATAGGATCGCCTACTATCTTATATCCATTTTCTTTTGCATAGTTATACATAGCTTTTAAATATTTTCTATTATTTTCGTATTTTCCTTTATAGGTACAACTTATGTAATCACCTTTTTCCAGGCTAAAATTAAATATTTCACTATCATCTTCTAAAAAAGCAATTACATACTTATACTTGTCTATTCTTCCTTTTGCTATACTTTGACTATCAAATATAGAACCTATATTGTTGTTTCCTATTATATAAAAATTATCCTCAAGCTCTTTTCTCAGTTTTTGAATAAGATAATCTACACTTTCATTACAATCTACATTTCCTCCAACTACTAATACTTTTCGCTCATCATAATATTTCACCTTTAATGTTCCAAAATCCTTTTTGTTGATACTTTGTTCTATTACATTTAGCCTACTTTGAATATTTCTTTTTTGATTTAGTAATATTTCTATTTTATTTTCGATTATGTTCATTTCTTCTTTTAGCATTTTTTTAGTAGACTCTACATCTCTCTTTTCAAGATATTTTTTTATTTCTTTCATAGGTATATTTAAATTTCTAAGTTCTCTTATTAAATTTAGTTTACATACATCATCTATACTATATAATCTATATCCATTTTTATCTCTAGTTGGCTTTAATATTTCAAGTTCTTCATAATATTTGATAGCATCTCTTCCTATATTGTAAGTTTTTACTAATTCTCCAATTTTATAATAGCGCTTCATGACTATCCTCCTAAAAAAAAATTCACTTCTCTCATCTCGCCAACGATGTGACACTTACTCTCACTTTTGTAATATAAGTTACTTAAAATATTTATTTGTATCACTAAAATACAAATAATGAATATACTTATATGTATGTATTTATATTAAAAAGTATTTGACCTGTGTATTATACCATAGTTTATAGTTATTCTTGAAGGGAGTTGATATTATGTCTACAATAGCATTAAAAAGCAATAACAAAGGCTTAAATAAAAAATTTGTTAAATATGTAATTCCTTCTGTTGCTTCCATGTGGGTTTCCGCTTTATACGTAATGGTGGATGCTATGTTTGTTAGTAAAGGAGTTGGACCAGATGCACTTGCAGCTGTTAATATAGCTATGCCTTATACAAACTTTATATTTGCTCTATCAGTTTTATTTTCAATAGGCTCATCAGCCGTTATATCTATGGAACTTGGCAACAAGGATATTAAAAATGCTAGTAATTATTTTTCTATTACAATAGTAGGGCTAGTTATAATATCTTTTATTATAACTATAATTAGTTTATTATTTTTAGATGAAATAGCCTTATTTTTAGGTGCTACACCTGGGATTTTACCTATGGTTAAAAATTATTTAAGTATTATAATTTTATTTATCGTGTTTTACATAGTAAGTTATGCACTAGAAGTATTAATCAAAACAGATGGTTATCCCCATTTATCTACTACAGGAGTTATAATATCTGCTATAACAAATATAGTTCTTGACTATGTTTTTGTTTTTAAATTTAACTGGGGTGTTGAGGGTGCTGCACTTGCTACTGGCCTTGCACGTGCTTTCTCTTTTGTATTTTTCATGTTACATTTTTTTAGTAAAAATTCTAAGTTAAAAATTTGTAAATTTAAATTTGAGTTTAGTTACTTTAAAAGAATAATGACAATAGGTTTTTCAGATTGTACTACAGAGTTGAGTATAGGTATTGTTATACTTTTATTTAATCAGTGTATACTTAAATTCTTAGGAGAAGATGCTTTAGTAAGTTATAGTGTTATTTCTTATATAAACACTTTAGTGTTATCTACTATGCTTGGTATATCCCAAGGGATTCAGCCATTTTATAGTCCTTATGTTTATAGATAAATCTGATATGAATTTATTTAATTTTACAAAAAACACTTTTAAGATTTTTTCAGTATCTTTCTTATTACTAGGCTTCAATGTGGTTATATCAGGATTTTTAGCATCATTAGAAAGAACTGCTGATGCTTGTATAATATCATTAAATAGAGGTCTTTTTGCTGTGTCTTTATCTTTAATAATTATGATTTTAATATTCGGTGGTAATGGAATATGGATTTCAACAATAGCTTCTGAAGGATTAGTTTTATTATTATCAATTATGCTTTTAAAGAGATTTAATAAAAATTTAGACCAACTTACTTATAACTCTACAGCTCACGAGATAAAAACTGTATAATACTATAATCTTTATATTTCACTTATAAGTATTACTTAAATATTCTTAGCTTCAATTTTTTAAATACAATATCCTTAAACAAAAAACTATGAAATACATATATTACTATAAATTATGTATTTCATAGTTTTTTTAATTAGTTTACTTTATAAAAGATTGTCAACAAGTTTTTTACATTCATCTTCTATATCTTCTATATACTCATGTATATATATACCATTTCCACAAGCATATACATTATCCATAGAAGTCATAAATTTATCATTAACCTCTGGTCCTGTTGTTGATGGATTTAATTTTATATTACTTCTCATGGCAACTAGACCATCAGATAACATAGGTCTTGCAAATATTAATGTATCACATTTTACTATTTCTTCTTTGTCGTCTTTTACTAATTTAACACTCTCTATTCTTCCTTCTCCATAAATTGAATCTATTTCATAGTTATTATATACTTTATCAGTTAAACCATAAGTATCTACATCACTATCGTTAGATATTATACCAACTACATTTATATTTCTATTTTTTAACTCATCTTTTATCATATATAGTGTTTTATTATCATATATAAGTATATTTTTTCCTGGTACAATATTTCCCATATTAAGTATTTTATTTGCCATACCTACAGTAAGTATTCCTGAACATCTATCTCCTACCATATCTAATGCTTTTCTTGAACCTTCTTTAGCACCATTTGCAAGTATTATATTTTTTCCCTTTATCTTTTCTATACCATTTGCTGGATTTGTGCAAAGTACTTTATTTTCATCTTCTATCTTTATTACCATTGTATCTAGTTTTATATCTATTTCACATTTCTCAAGTTCTTTTAGTAAAAACTTTTCGTAAGTTTTTCCTGTTATATATCTTTGTTTACTTATATTATAATAACTTAAATTTAAACTTCCTCCCAATACATTATCTTTTTCTATTAATAATATATTTTTTATTCCCTTTTTATAAGCTTCTATGGCGCATATTATACCACTAGCTCCTCCTCCAATTATAATTAAGTCATATTCTCTCATAGTCTTAATCCTCCTTAAATCCAACAGCTATTGAAGATTTAGAATTTTTATTTACTTCGCTTATATCTATTCCTAATTCTTTGCTTAATATCATACTTATAGGTATCATGCATCCTGTTCCTTGGCACCCACCCATCATGGCACGAGTTCTTCTTTTTATTCCATCAAGAGTTGTTGCACCTAATGGTCTTTTTATAGCATCTATTATTTCCCCTTCTGTAACAAACTCACATTTACATATCATCTTTCCATATGATGGATTTATAGCTATTAATTTATTTTTCTCTTCTATACCTAACTCTGACATTCTAATCATTTTTTTTCTAATTTCTTTAAAGTTTTCTTTTTCCTTTAAATTAATAATATCTGATATAATGTCAACTACGTACTCACCAATAGCTGGTGCCGCTGTTAATCCTGGTGAATCTATACCTATTACATTTATAAAATTTTTACAATCTTTAACTTCTTCAATTATAAAATCTCCACCATTTATTTTAGGTCTTAATCCACTAAAAGTATTTAATATTCTATCTACCGGTATATCCTTTATAGTTTTTTTGCTTTTATATAATATTTCATCTATACCTTCTCTTGAAGTTTCTAAATTATCATTATATTTAGCATTTGGACCTACTAATAGATTTCCATCTACTGTAGGAGTTACTAATACACCTTTACTTAATTTACTTGGAACTTGAAATAGAGTCTTTTCACATAAGTTACCTGAAACTTTATCAAATAAACAGTATTCTCCTTTTACAGGTTCTATTTCATATTTAATCTCACTAACTAGATTGTTTAAATGTGCACCACATAATCCTGATGCATTTACAACTATTTTACTTTCTATTACTTCTTCATCTTCTAAATGTATTTTATATATATTATTTTCTAATTTTATATCTACAACAGCTTTTCCTAGTATAAAATCAACTCCATTTTCTACTGCATTTTCAGCAAAAGCTAAAGCCATTTCATATGGGCTTACTATACCTGATGTCTTTACATGTAAAGCCCCTAATACATCTTTATTTATATTTTTTTCTATACTTAAAACTTTTTCTTTGTCTAAAATTTCTAATCCCTTAACTCCTATTTCTTCTCCATTAGACTTTAATTTTTTTATACTTTCTAATTCTTCTTCATTAAAAGCCAATACTAAAGCTCCATTTCTTTTAAAAGGAAATTGTAATTTATTAGCTAAATCATCCATCATTTCATTTCCTCTTAGATTTAACTTAGCTTTTAAAGTACCTTTTTTCTCATTGTATCCACCATGTATAATACCACTATTAGCTTTTGATATTCCTTCAGCTACATCTTTATTCCTATCTATTATAGCTACATCTAAGTCGTATTTTGATAATTCCCTAGCTATAGCACAACCTACTACTCCTGCCCCTATTACAGCAATGTCTTTCATATTAGTTCCTCCTTTGTAAAGAGCATTTTAATTTTTTCAATTGTTTAATTTATAACTATATTATATTATTACTATTTTCATAAGTAAAATTGATAATAATAATGATAACCATCAATATTTTATATGTATAAAAGTAAAATGAAAAGTGTAATCATATAATAATTTCTTATTAAATAATTACACTTTTCATTTTAGTCATTTATCTCTAATTGTCCATACTCTTTATCGCTTTTACTTATCATCTCATGACTAAATTCTTTTACTTCTTTAGTTTTAGCATTCACAGTTATTTCATATTTTTCATTACCTTTTACAAGTACTCCTTTATATTCATCACCATCATGATCTTTATCTAAATGAATACTTTTTATAGTAGCATCAGGAACTTTTTTTAACATTATATCCTTAGCTTCTTTTTCACTTATTAGTTTTTCGCTACTGTTATTTGTTTTATTGTTTGTATTATTATTTTGAATAATTTCTTGCTCATATTCAACTATATCACCAGTTTTTGCATCTACATCTACTTCATAGACTACATTATCTTTAGATACTTTTGAATTATATTTTGGTGTATCATCATTTTCATAGGCTATCTCTACTATATTTCCATTTGGTACTTTTTGTAGTATTATTTCTTGCGCTTGTTCTTGTGATAAAACGGCATCACTATTTCTCATTAGCCAATAACTTAATCCAGCTCCACATATTACAATTACCCCTAGCCCTATGGCTACTGATTTATTAAATTTCATGATATTACTGTTATAAAAATTATAACAGCTTCACCTCCTCTATGTCTTATCAATATAATTCCTTATTATTAGTTATATAACCATTTTTTACATATTCAAACATATTTTTATTTCTATAGACTATAATCTTGATTTTATAGCTTTTCAATATACAAATAGTGCTATATCCTCTTTATATAATTTTAGATATAGCACTAAAGTATTTATTAGATAGAATATTTTTTCAAATCTTCAATAAATTTTATAACATTTTCTTTTTGTGTTGCCCAAGATGTAACGAGCCTTATACATGAACTATTTTCATCTATTCCACTCCATAGACTAAATGAATAATCTTCTTCTAGCTTTTCTATAATTTCATTTTTAAATATTGGGAATAATTGATTAGATGGTGAATCTACTAAAAATTTATATCCTAATTCACTAATTTCTTTTTTTAATATATCTGCCATGTCATTTTCATGCTTACCTATTTCAAAGAATAAATCATCTTTAAATAACTCTAAAAACTGTATCCCAAGTAATCTACTCTTAGCCATCATTGCACCTTTTTGCTTTATATTAAATCTAAATTCTTCTTTTAATGAATCCTTACATATAACTAAAGCCTCTCCAAATAATGCTCCATTTTTAGTTCCACCTATGTAAAATGCATCAGTTAAATATGAAATCTCACTTAAAGTTAAATCATTTTCTTTAACACATAATGCAGAACCTAGTCTTGCACCATCCATATATAATAATAAATTATTTTTTCTACAAACATAACTTAATTCTTCTAGCTCGCTTTTAGTATATATTGTTCCTATTTCTGTTGAATTAGATATATATACAAGTTTAGGCTTTACCATATGCTCATCAGTATGTTCTTTAAGTACTGATAATATATCTTCTTTTTTTAATTTGCCATCTGTAGAATCAACAGAAATAACCTTGTGTCCTGTTGATTCTATTGCTCCTGTTTCATGTACTAATATATGACCAGTATTAGCCGATATTACTGCCTCATAAGGTCTTAAAAATGCAGAGATAGCTGTTAAATTAGTTTGAGTTCCTCCACATAGAAAATGTATATCTACATTATCATTTTTTAACTTTTCTTTAATTAATTCACTCGCTTTTTCACAGTAAGTGTCTTTTCCATAACCTTCACTTTGTTCTAGGTTAGTTTTTACTATTGCCTCAAGTATTTTAGGATGTGCCCCTTCACTATAATCATTTTTTAAACTATACATATTTCCCCCTATTTGTGTAGATAATTATACTTTACTTAATTCTACCATTTATTAAATATTTTTTATATACAGTAAATATATTTAATAAAAATTTGTTTCTCTTAAAATATGTGTCAGCAAATCATCTCAAAATACTTTTTTACATTTTATGATATATTTACATATCTTATATGTATGAGTTATCAACAGTTTTATTCTTAGTATTAAATCCTTGTACATAAAAAAATACTCTCTATATCTATTAAAAATTATAGAAAGCACTTTTTATTATTTAAGCTATATTTAATTTTTCAATAATTTCACTTTCAAGCATATCTATATCTTTTTTATCTAAGTAAATTCTATATAAACTTATTATTAATGATTTTTCTAAGTCATTTTTAGAAGTTTCAAAAATATTTTTATAAACCTTAAATAAGTCTTCTTCATTTAAATTTGGATTTAACTTTTCTAACAATTTTTTTATTAAAATAGACTTATCTTTAGAACTTCCACTTATTAATATAGTAAAGTTTATATTTGTAAAAATATCATTTTGCTTACTTAAAAATTCTTCAATACAACTTAAATTCATCTGTTTATTTATATAATTAATTCTCATCCAAAAATAATTATTTTTTATTGTTATTGTTTCTATATCCTTCTTACTTATAGTTCCTTGAACTATTGAATCTAGTGTCTCATTATCAAAATCTACATATTTTTTCATAATATTTTTCATATCATTTTTAATTCTATATGGAAACACCATATTCATAGCTAACCAAGCAACTATAGCTGCAATTAAAACAAATATAACTCTATCCTCTAATAATTTAAATATAACAGCACTTGGTTGAAGCATTTTTACAGCTAATATAGCAGTCATAGTTGTAAATATACATCTTATATTATATTTTTTTATAGATAAGGCAAAATATAATGCTATTAAAAACACGGCTCCGATTAGTATTATATTTTTGTCTATCATTCTATATATTAATTCAAATATTATAGCGCCTACAACTGTTCCTACAACTCTATCAATAGCCTTTTTACTTCCTTGTTCTGCATATGGAAGCAATATTAAAGCTAATGAAAGTACTATCCACTTACCTTCGTATATATTAAAATAACCTACTATAAACACAAATGTAGAAATTACTAAAGATGCCTTTAAGGCTATATTAAATCTTAGAGATGACATGTTAAAATTGTTTTTAGATATATCTATATTTGATTTTAACTTTTTTTGTAAATTTAATCTCTTTCTTATCTTCTCACCTCTAGATTTATCTTCTATATATCTACAAGTTTCATCTATAGCTAACCTTAAGTTATAGTAATTATATCTAGCTAAATCACCTTCTATATTTTCTAATTCTAATTCATTATAGTATTTTCTAAATGTAATTTTTATATCTTTTATATCTTTTTTACCTAAGATATATAAATTTACGTCTTCAAGAATACATTTTAATTTTAGTAATCTATCTTCATATATTTCATTTTCCTTTATATAACTTATGGTAGTATTTATTTTTTTTAATAGTATTACTATTACTTCTAATATATATATATCATCTAATTCTTTACTAGATTTTTCTATAACCTCATATATATTGATTTGTATAGTTTTAAGTAAGATACTTACTTTTTTGTTTTCATCTTTTATATTTTTATTATCTAATAATAAATCTATCTCTTTTTTTATTAAGTCTATAGCACCTGTAATTTGCTTATCAGTAACTTTATAAAAATTATATTTAGTTATTATATAATATAAAGCCATTATCACAAATGATGAAAATATAAGAGCTAATATTCTTTTAGGCATCTGTGAAAATGTTACTGGATAATAAAGTAAAAGTATATATAACATCATAAATCCAGCAGTTTTTGGCGTTTTAAGTTCATAGCTAAATCTATAATATATCCAAAAGCTTAAAATCAAGCTAACTATATATGCTAAAAAAATATCTAAACTTGCAATATAAGCTGCAACTCCTATAACTATTTGTATCAAAGATAATATGATTATTCTTCTTGGAACATTTATTGTGTGATTCTCACCAAACATGCTAGCTGCTATAGAAACTGTCGCAATTCCTATTAAAACATTTTCTTTTCCAAATATCATAAATGAAAATATAGCTATCGCAGATATAAGAAATATTTTCATATTTTTTATTTGTTTTTTAATGTCAATTTTCACTTTCATCACCTTCTTATAGAATTTACGTACTTCTTTAAGTATAAATCAAAAATTTTATTTATAATATATTTTTAGTTTTTTTTCTAATTTTTAGATTATTAATTAAATTCCAACTCTATTTTATGCAAAAAAATCTAAGCAACTTTATAATTAATATAAATCATTTGTATATAAAAAAAGTACTTACTATAAATTTTATAGAAAGTACTCTCTTCTTTAATACTGATGACTTAACTCTCCTTTAGTATTATAATCATCATATAATTTCTTTTTTCTTTTCATAACTAAAAACACACCAAGCATCAATATTCCCTTAATTATACTACTTATAGTTATACTCCACCAAACTCCAGTAAGTCCAAGTAATCTTGGATTTGATATTAAGTAAGCTGTTGGTACTCTAAGTCCTGTAAATATAATACTTATTATAGATGGTATTGAAGTTTTACCAAGCCCTTTAAAAGCTCCTGATGTTATTATTTCTATACACATAAACAATTGAGAATATCCAAGTATTTTAAGATAAATAGTTCCTTCTTTAATAGCCATTTCTTCTTGTATAAATATAGTAAATACCTGCTTTCCTAAAAAGACTAATATTAAAGTATTTATAAATCCAAGTATTATAGCTAATATTAAAGTTAACTTAAATCCTTTATTAACTCTGTCAAACTTTTTAGCCCCATAATTTTGCCCAATAAAGCTAGATAAAGATGAAGATAAACCTTCTGCTGTCATCCATGATATAGACTCTATTTGAGATCCTACTTTTTGAACAGCTACTGCTACTGGTCCAAATGACGCCACAACCACTCCTAGTAACATAGAAAATCCTGTAAACAATCCACTTTGTAGAGCTACTGGAAGCCCTACTTTGTATAGTATTTTATAATATGTTATTTCTATATTTCTAAATAGTTTTATTTTAAAATATCCATAATCATCCTTTTTTATTCTATATATAAATAAAGATGTAACTACTATTTGTGCTACGACTGTTGCAATAGCAGCTCCTGCTACTCCAAGTTTAGGAAAACCAAACAAACCAAGTATAAGTATTGGGTCTAGTATAATATTAGTTATAAGACCTACCGCATTTATTTTAAATGGAGTTTTACTATTACCCATTCCATTAAATATAGCTGTAAATACTGGATTTATAAAATAAAATATCATTCCTAAAGATACTATATATAAGTATGTTCTAGACATATCTATAACTTTTATATCGCCTAATCTAAAAAATCCTATTAATCCTTTATTAAACACTATTAAAAATAATGTATATAATGTTGATAGTATAATATTTATTTCTATAGCTGATTTTATATAAGATCTCGTTTTATCAAGATTTCCTTCACCAATACTTTGTGCAACTTTAACTTCCCCACCAATTTTGGATATCATTACAAATGCCATAGCTAACCAAGGAAAAAATCCTGCTGTTCCAACTGCTGCAACTGCACTACTACCAGCCTTGCCGACCCAGATCATATCTATCATGTTATAAGCCATTTGTATAAATGACGTCCCCATTATAGGAAGTGCTAACTTTATTAATTTATCTAATATCTTACCATTAGTTAAATCTATTCTCTTTTCCAAATATTTCACCTCTTTTGTAAACAAAATAAACTAGATTAATATCACTTAATAGTATGTATTTTTAAATATAACTTAAATAAAAAGCATATTTATAAAAGTATATCAGAAATTTTTTTATTTTCAATATAATTAAATTATTTATACATATTTTTAATATATTTTCTATTATAGTAAATAAAGCCTTAAAGTGGTTAAATATTATTAAATCCAACTTTAAGGCTTTTTGCTATTTACTTATTTATACTATATGTTTCATTTCCTCGTAATGTTTTATGTATATTTTTTTCTAATATGACCTTTCCTCTTGATAAGATTTTAATATTATCAACACTCCAATCATCACCATTAGTAACAAAATTATTTTTTCTTATCCAGAAGTTATTTATCTTACTTAAATCAATATTTTTTCCATCTTTAAGCTTTATTATATAATTATCTATTTGACCTTTTTCAAAATCATTTCCTGCATTATCTAACTTCCATTCATATTTTTTATTATCAGAAGTTTCAAATCCAAAATATACGAAATCATCAGTTCCTGCATATTTTTCATTTGAAGTTTTTAAAATAACATTAAATTCGTTTAAGTTCTTAGTATCTGAAGAATCTATTATAGTATTAGATACTTCATTTAAAAATCTATATATAAGCTTAGCTGAACTGATCTGAGAGTTTTTCATAGATTCTACTGCCGAATATTCCCAATCTTTTGTTGAATTTTTCATTGTTGAATAACCATAATATAAATTCTTAGCTTTTTTTGCATATTCATAAGAATTTTCACTCATCCAAGCATCAAAATCTTTATTTTCTAATGCATATTTATAAGCACCATTTTCTGTATTATAATTCATTGAATCTATTGCATAATTTTCTTTTCGTTCTTCAACATAACTTTCAAACTTTACATGTCCTATACTATCAACAGCTGTAATATTGGCTGCATGATAAGGAGTATTCAGATCTCCAAGATAATGTAATCCTTGTCCTAATAAAAAAGTAGCTTCTTTATAATTACCTTTTTCCCACTCATTTTTTGCATCAGTTGTAAATTTTCTAACTTGTGATTCTGCATTATCATATATAGGTGATGCCACATACCACTTATTATCAAGTGTAAAATTATTTTTAGTATCTGGATCCCAAAAATGATCTTGATATAAATCATAAGCATTTGGATCATAATCTGGATATGTCGATCCAAGTTGTAAGTCTCTTAAGTTAGATTTTAGAATATCAAGATTTGACTTTAATAATTGAGGTTCTGATTTGCTTAAATCTTTTTCAATCATTTTAACTGCTTGAGTTGCAATTAAAGCGTGCGTTCCTGTCCCATCTTTTTTACCATCCCAAGCATAAGATGTTGAACCCATAGCTACAAATAACATTGAAATTACAAATGCTTTTGCGCTATTTTTCTTTATATTTCTTATCATAGCCTTGTTTTACCTCCAAATATCAAAATACTTTATAATTAAAAATATATAAAAACGCTTTCTCTTTCAATATTTTTGCATATTTTGTAACTTTTTGTAATTTTTTATAATTTTTTGTATTTCTTTAAGGTAAAATCATTATTTTAAATAATAATTAAAGTGAGGTATAATAACCTCACTTTAATTACATTCTTCACTTTTTTTATTGTACATAAACATATAAAACGATGCGCTAAATATTACAAAATATCCAAATACGCTAAACTTATCGGGAAATACACTAAATAATACTACACTTATTATTGCAGAGAATATTATATTAGAATAATCAAATATAGATATCTCTTTAGCTGGCGCATATTTATAAGCCCAAGTTACACCAAATTGGCCTACAGTCGCAAATACCCCTGCAAGAAGTAAATACATAAGTTGTATCATACTCATTGGCTCATAAGTCATAATCATTATCGGAAATATTACAACTAATGAGAATAAAGAAAAATAAAATACTACAGTCGCTCCATTTTCTTTTTTACCTAATACCCTAAGACAAGTGTATGCTGATGCCGCACATAAAGCACCTGCTACACCCACAATTGATGGTAACATTTCTAAATCAAATGTTGGTTTTATTATAAATAAAGCTCCTACAAATGCCACTAATACAGCAGCTATTTGATTAGTTTTTATCTTTTCTTTTAAAAATAACGCAGAAAATATTATAACAAAGAATGGACTTAACTTATTTAACATATTGGCATCTGATAACACCATTCTATCTATTGCATAATAATTAAATATTATACCAAGTGTGCCAAATGCTGATCTTAAGTTTAATAATCTTCTATTTTCCCTACTTCCAAAATAACTTTGTTTTGCTTTTGTAACCATTATAAATGCTACTACACAAGAAACTAAATTTCTAAAAAATGTCTTTTGAAAAGTTGGTAAGTCTCCTGCTAATTTTATAAAAGCCGACATCATAGCAAATCCAAATGCCGAAACTATTATACATATTATACCTTTACTTCTGTTACTTAACTCTGCCTGCACGATATACCTCCTATGTAATTTTTTTATTTATCTTTTGTATGCAATTATTTATTATATATTAAAAAAAACTATCTAGCTAGTTTTTTATATAATCTCGCAATTATAATCCCACGTTAAATTGCCTGTATTTATATTATATAAATTATACTCTTCTCCAAAAAAAGTCAGCAGTATCTTTTTACCTTCAAATGCCTCTAAACCTCCATTTATGTCTATTCTCTTAAAAATCTTTTTAGCAAATACTCTGCCAGTAGCATCTTTTAACTCAATCTTAAAGTTATTAATATCATTAATAGTATTTTCTGTTAAGTTTAGTAAATATCCATTAAGGTATAAAGTATTTTTTTCTTCAAATATATTATTTACTATTAAATTCATACTATCTTTATTTACCTTAAAATCTCTTGCAGAATAAATACTATTTCTATTTAAATAATTACCTTTTAAATTTTTAAAGTCATAATTATTTACATCTTTTTCAGTAATAAATTTATTATATCTTTGTCTTTTCCTATAATTATAATCGGTAAGTAATAATCCTTTATATATGTTTTTTATATTTGAATCTATTAAGTTACTATACGTCTGTATAATACCTAATGTATCTGCATTAGATATTCCGACTACTCTTTGTTGTATTAAGAGTTCATAATAATTATTGTAAATTTGCTTTGTGGGAAAAATTCCATTTGGTGCATCTACATATGCGTCAACTGCATTTTTAAGCTTACTATTAGGTAAATATAAATACTCCAGATATTCTTTTTCTTTTGATGAAATGTCTATTGTATATTTTTTCTTTCCACAATTTACGCTTACCTTATAATCATCTTTAAAAGTTGCGCTACAATTATTATTTTTATAAAATATATCTTGGTTAAATATCTCTATTAATTTACCATCTTCATATATATATATAACTCCAATTTCAAATCCTCCAGACCCCCCGAATCCGCCTCTAACCATTATTTCTGATTTATTGTCTCCTGTAAAATCTCCTAAAAATAGTTGCATATTATAACCAGAATATTTGATATTAACAGTAATATGCTCACTATTTTCTGGTTTTAAAATAAGTTCTATATTATCGACATAGGAGATTCCTTCAAAAGGATATACTCCTACTAATATTACTTCATCTTTTGAGTTTACTTTACTTATATTCCCATAACTACTATCTATTAAAACTTTCTTTGTAGGGCTTTCCATGGCTACTCCCCCCCCTAAACTATTTTACTCTAGTTATAATATCTTATGAGACTTTATATATTAATGTTATATTTAAAATACACATTATAAACTTACACAAATTAATATACTAGTCAAATTACTTGGCATATATTATAAAGTTATTTTATTAATAAAATTTTTATATTTTGTATATATAAAGTTTTCCTTCTTAGCCTCGTGGTCTTTATCATCTAATATTCTCATATGATAAGCATATATTGCATATTCACCTAGTTTATCTACTAATTTATTGTTTACATATGCCCCAACAAAAGCTCCTATTCCTGGCACTAACTGAAATAACTTTGCTAAATCAATGTAATCTCTATACTCTTGTTGAAAGCTTCTCCAATCAAATGCATTAATATCATCAGATAACTTATGTTTAAAATCATCAAAGCATTCCATATTTTCAAATACATAGTTTACATGCTCTTTACTTGAAAAAGCAAGCTGAAATATGTTTAATATATATAATCTTTCTTTATAATCATTTGTATCAAATCCATATATGCTAGCAATTTCATAAATAAGCTTTATTTTTATACTAAGAAGTAATGGAAAGTCACAAAGCCCTATAAATATGCCTCCTGCCCCTGTTCCAGCACCTTCTATCATAGCAGTTCTCTTATAAATTTTTATCTTTTCAAGAGCTAGATTATCTCTTTCTTCTAAAGATATATCTAGTATAGGTTTTTTAGTAGTATACTTAGACCCAAATAAAACCATTTTAGTCATATTTTTTATAGCTACAGTTAATATTTCGTGGTACTTTTGAGGTAAAACGGAATTTATTTTATTTTGAGTTTCTTTTGATGCTTTATCTATTATAGATGGTTTTTTTCGTATTTTCTTTTTCCATTTTTTTAATTCTTTTAGTTTAATCTCATTATAATTTTGCATTTTTTCACCTATTTAAAATTTATATTAATTATTTACATAATATATTTATTATACATATAGATTTTTAATATTACTATGTACTTATTTTTCCAAACTAAACAAGCTAGTTATCTAACTAGCTTGCTTAATTTCTTATTAAATTATATTAATCCAATTGTTGTATATCTTAATGCTGTGTTCCATCCAATCTACACTTATTCCTTTGTTCATATCATCTTCAATAAAATAATTTTTAGGTATATCTATATATATTTTTTTATTTCTATCCCTTAAATATTCTCTTTTCAAGCATTCTTTATCATACTCATGATGTCCAAATATATAATAGTCATTGTACTTCCCTTTTATAATATGCTCTATACCTTCATCTGTTGTCGATAGTATTTTTATAGATTTACAATTTTTTAAATCCTTCCTATTTAATATAGTGTGCCTAGAATGAGCACATATAAAACCATTATTTATATTTTTGAGTATTTCATCATCACAAAGTATATTATGTTTATATACTCCAAATATCTTCTTATCGAGTATCTCTTTGTTTATTCCATATATATGATTTAAACAAGCCTGCGCTCCCCAGCATATACTTAACATACTTTTTAAATTTTTAATAGAATAATCAAATATATAATTTAATTCATCTATATATTTAACCTGTTTGAAATCTATTTTTTCAATAGGAGCTCCTGTAACTATAAGTCCATCTAAATCATCTTTTACTTCATCAAAGGTATAATAATTTTTCATCAAATATAGTCTATTACAATTTTTGTATACATGCGTTTTAAGCCTTATAAACTTTATATTTATATCCTCATTCATTTTTGAAAATAACTCTAATAAATGAGCTTCTGTCTCTACTTTATTAGGCATAAGATTTAATATACCTATAGTTTTATAATGAGGACTGATCTTACCTAAACTAGATTTTCTATATAGCTTTTTATTATAAATTTTGCTTTCTATTATACAATTATCTACAAATTTGGCTCCATTTATTTTTTTACAAAGATATACAGTCATATTATATTTCCTTAAGTGCTCTATCAAAGTAATTTATTAAGTCATCTATATTTTCTATTCCAACAGATACTCTAATCATCTCTAAACTAACTCCACACTTTATCTTATCTTCATCAGACAACTGGCTATGAGTAGTACTAGCAGGATGAAGTACTGATGTTTTATTAAATCCAAGATGTATTGCCAAATCTACTAATTTTAAAGATTTTATAAAAGTCTTAGCTTCATTTATTCCACCTTTTATACCAAATGTTAATATTCCACTTCCACCTTTTAAGTAAGTTTTTACTTTCTTATAATCTTCTCTACTTTCTAAGTATGGATAGTTTACCCAGCTTACTTTTTCATGATTTTCTAAATACTTTGCTAATACTAAAGTATTTTTACTATGTTTTTTCATTCTAAGATGAAGTGTTTCCACTCCTAGATTACTTAAAAATGCATTAAAAGGGCTCATTGTGCTACCTAAATCTCTAAGCAGTGATGCTCTTAACTTTGTTATATAAGCACTTTCCCTAAATTCCTCAACATATTTAATATCATGACAACTAACATCTCCATCACTTAATAATGGATATTTCCCATTATCCCAATTAAAATTACCACAATCAACAACTATTCCTCCAAGTGCCACTGCATGACCATCTATATATTTTGATGTAGAATGTATAACTATATTTGCACCAAAATTTATAGGATTACATAAATACGGGCTTGCTACTGTATTGTCAACTATAAAAGGAATATCCCCCTTTTTAGCTATTTCACTTAATTTCTTAAAATCTAATATATCTAGTCCTGGATTTCCTATAGTTTCTCCATATATAGCTTTAGTATTTTCATCTACTAAGGATAGTATATATTCTTTATCATCATTATTGGATACAAATTTTGTTTCTATTCCAAAACTTCTAAGAGTTATATTAAATAAATTATAAGTTCCACCATATAGTGATGATACTGATATTATATTGTCTCCACTTTTGCATATATTTAAAATAGCTAAAAGCACCGCCGATTGTCCTGAACTAACTGCAACTGCTCCGACGCCACCTTCAAGATATGCTATTTTTTCTTCAAAATTTGCTACTGTTGGATTGCTTATTCTACTATACATATGGCCATCTGCTTTTAAATCAAATATATCTGCCACTAAGTCTGGATCTTCATATTTGAAGGTTGTACTTTGAACCAAAGGATACACCATAGGCTCCCCAACATTTGGTTTATATCCCCCTCTTACACATAAAGTTTCCTTGTTATAATTTTTCATAAAAAAAGCCCCCTTTTATCTAGGAAGCCTTTTATTAACGCAACAAATCAATATGCCTTTTATCTCTCAGGAAAACTCCTGCAGGATTTAGCACAATTCTAACTAAGTTAGCTGTTGCCAGGCTTCATAGGGCCAGTCCCTCCACCATTCTTAATAAAAGACTTTCTATTTATTTTTATTATTTAATAAGTATTATATATTATAATTATCGAAATTATAATTTAATAAATTAATTTATATATATATTTATATGTATATGTTCATAAAATATTTTATACTATAACTTATCATTTTTGCTTAATTATTGATTATTCCAAATTACTATATTCTATAAAATTTTGTCTAGTTTTGAGCTTTTACTACATATTTATTTCTAACCTCTTTAGGTAGAATATTCCATACATAAACTGCTAAAGAGAAATCTAACATACTATGTATTATAGTTCCAACTCCTATTAATCCTATAACAGATACTAAAAAACCTTGATTATAAAATCCTTCCGAAAGGTTTGATGAAAAATAAAAAGGTATAATTACTAAAACTTCTCCAATAGCATGAATTAATCCTATAACAAATGAATATCCTAAAGAACTTTTTATACTCTTTATAAGATCCCTATTTTTGTTTAAGTAAATACACCCAATACTAACAAATAATAAATGACTTAGTGCTCTAATTACAATTGGTAATGGGAAACCACCAAATAAAAAACCTATTGTAGTTCCAAGTGTTACAAATAGAGCAGTCTTTGATGATATAAACATAGCTATAAATATTGGTATATGACTAGCTAATGTAAAAGATGCCGGTTCTAATATTATTTTAATTGGTGAAAACATTGGTATAATAATTCCCATTGCACATAAAAGTGCTGATAATACAATATTTTTAGTTCTCATATCTCTCCTCCAAATATATTTTTTAATTTAGTATATTTAATTCATATTACATGTGTCTTTACATATATATTTACAGTTTAGTGACTAAATTTATAATTGTCAAATACTTTTTTATGTTTATTCATTTAAGCTTGCTTACATATATAAAATTAATTTATTCATATTTATAATTTTTTAATATTGATAATATCAACTAATATGCTATAATTTACATAAATTTTCAATGAGTGGTGATATTATGAATGAATATATTGGAATAATCATAAGAAATCAAAATGATAAGTTTTTACTTTGTGATGGAAGCTTTTATATAAAAACTAGATTAGATTCTAATAGGGATATTGAGGATATAATAAAAACTGAAATATATAACGTATTAGAAAAAGACATATTTAAGATAAGAAAAATTTTTGAAGAAAAAATCATTCATAGATATGAAGAAATAACACTTTACTTAGTTGATGTTGGAGTTTATACCAATGACTACGATTTTATATCAATAGACAAGATATTAAGTGAAATTATAAATTTTGATGATAAAAACTATTTTAATGAATATATATTAAAACCTGAAGAATACTCTAATATACTCTCAACTACATTTACTTTGCTTATGCTTGTTATCACAGTTAATATATTTCATTTACCACAATTTATACATAATATTTCTTCATATACTCTGAGTGGATTTTCACTTATTTTTATATATTCAATATTTAATAAATACTTAAAACCAAAGTTAATAACATACTTATCTTACTTTAAATTTAATGTTAAAATTGCTAACTATATAACATCACTTTTACTAGTTATATATTGTATAATAACTTTATTTTAAATACTAGCTATCTATATATGAATCTATAATCAAATTTTTAAGTAAAATATAGCACAAAAGCTACTTTAATTTTATATAATCTAAGGATTTTCTATTCTTTTACTACCAATTCATTCTTTACTTTATAAAGATTAAGCAGTATAATAATGCCAAATACATCAATTTATAATTTTTTATAAAATAAATATATAATAATAATTTTATAACCAATATAGACTTAACTAATAAAATTTATAGGTTACTTATCTTATTTCTTAAGCCATACAAATAAATTCATTTCAAAACACTTTACAAAAGACAACTTTAGGAGGATGACTTATGTGTTTAAAATTAAGAAAAATAGCAATAGTAGGTACGGGACTAGTTGGGTCTAGCTGTGGATTTGCACTAGTTAATCAATGTGTATGTGATGAACTTTTAATGATTGATATAAATGAAGAAAAAGCTAAAGGCGAAGCTTGGGATTTAACTCACGGAGTAGAATTTATGTCTCAAAGAACTAAAATAAGACAAGCAACATTTGCAGATTGTAGTGATGCTGATATTGTTATATTTACTGCAGGACCAGCACCTAAACAAGGTCAATCTAGACTTGATACTTTAGAAGTTAGTGCTTCTATATGTAACTCAGTAATTAAGGAAATAATGAAATCAGGATTTGATGGTTTCTTTGTAGTTGCTTCAAATCCAGTTGATATAATTTCATATCATATATGGAAGTTATCTGGACTTCCTAAAAACAGAATAATAGGAACAGGAACTACCATAGATTCATCAAGATTAAAAAACTTCTTATCTAAATATTTAGATGACGTAGACACAAGATCTATACATGCATATTCTATGGGTGAACATGGAGATTCTCAGATAGTTCCTTGGTCAAATGTTAGCATTGCAGGTAAACCTCTTCTAACCCTAATTGAAGAAAATGAAAAACTAAAAAAAGAAATAGATTTAGATTATTTAGTAGAAAAAACTGCTAAAGCTGGTTGGGAAGTATATAATAGAAAAGGTACTACTTACTATGGTATAGCTTCAGCAGTTGTTGGAATCATAAAATCAATATTTAGTAATGAAAGAAGAATTTTACCAGTTTCAGCTTTACTTGAAGGTGAATATGGAGAGACAGATGTGTATACAGGAGTCCCAACTATAATAGGTATAAATGGAGCTGAAAAAGTTATAGAAATTGATATGACTGAAGAAGAGAAGACTAAGTTTAAACATTCAAATAATATACTAAAACAATATTTAAAAAGCATTGGATATTAATTTATATATCTTAATAAAAAGTAAGGAGGAACGAATCGTTCCTCCTTACTTTTTATTAAAATTATATAGTTTTGTCTTATTTATAAAATACAATTTAGACTAATATAAATACCCTTTTTCAGTTAAAGAGGTTATAACTTGCTTATAAGTTTTTTCATCTTTGCACTTTATCGTATGAAGATGTACGCCATCTGTTAAATGAGATAGAGGACTTGTTTCTTTTGAATTTAACTTTTCTATAAATTCTTTTACATCTCTTCTACATTCTAAGTGTAAATTGCCAATAATTTGACCATATATACTATGTTCTACTATTACATCTTCAACTATACCACCTTCATCAACTATAGTATTTAATTCATCTTCTATATCTTCTTTATCATGCTTGCAAGCTATAGTTTTTATTATATAATTGTCTTCTTTATTATCATTTAATATATATCCTCTTGGAGTAGATATAATATGGATGCCACTAGCTCTAAGAAGAGCAACATCTCCTACTATAACTTGTCTACTTACATTAAGTTCACTTGATAGTTTTGATCCACTCACAGCTTTATTTTTATTTTTTAGTAGATTTAATATCTTATCTCTTCTATCTGAACCTGTCATTTTAATACCTCTTTTCATATACATGTTATTTTTATTATATCTTAATAAAGGTTGCTTATCTATATGAAAATAGTATAAAATATCTATATTAAACTTGCATTTAGTCCATAATTATAAATATATATTTTCCTATTTAATATATAAATTTGATAATATTAATTACACCCACTGCATCCAAATCCTGCAAAATATATTCTTATTGTGCTCGGTTTATCTTTATTTTTTTCTATTATACTTTTTAATAAATCTATTGCAGATTGTGGTAAATTTACCTTCATATGTAGTCCCTCCATCTATTTATATATACTTATACTTATTCAATAAATAGATTATTGATGTTATTTAAAACTAAAAATTGATTGGTAATAATGAATTAATAACTAAGACTAAATATAAAAGTATAATAATGATATTTAACCATTTATATATGAACAATATAGCTATAAACTCTCGAATCAGCGCGCTTGGGAGAAAATAAAAAGCTGTAGGAGCTCCTACACCATTTGCCTTTAATCCAACCTTACGAGCAAATATTGATGCACGGAATACATGATAATTATTAGTTACAAAAATACATTTATAATTACCTGATTTATCCATAATTGCCTTAGAAAACTTCATGTTCTCATACGTTGTTGTGGATTTATCCTCAGCAATAATATCTTCATTATTTATACCTTGTGATATTAAGTATTTTTTCATAGCATATGCTTCTGAAACTAACTCATCTGGACCTTGACCTCCAGATACAATTATCTTAGGTAAATTCCCTCTGTCTTTTTGATCTTTATATATATCAATTCCTTTATCTAATCTACTTTTTAAAAGAGGTGGTACTCTATCTCCAATCAATCCAGAACCAAGAACTATTATATAATTTATATTCTTTCTTACTGGTATCACTTGGTATATATATGAATAAATTAAATAGCTTATAAACATAAATCCTAAATATACTGACATTACGATTATTGATATAATAACCATATAAGTAAACATATTTAATTTATTACCATGATATATCAATACGTAACTAAGAAATATCATAATAAATATATATATACCTATAATTAACGAAAGAAGATTTGCTAACTTTTTTCCCTCTTTTTTTATCATACTTCTTCCATTTTTAATAAATAAAAATGCACATATTACTACTAATATAGGTATTAACCCATAGACTATTAAAAGTATTAAAGTGTTAGCAATATTACTTTTATCTGATAAAGTTGCTAATGTATAAAAAGTTATTCCTAAAAATCCAATTATTAATATAAGCCCTGTTAGAAAGCTTCTTTTTTCTACTATAAATAAAATTGTACCTGCTAAAATTATGATTATACTAGTAAACAATAAGGTATTCATATTCATCCTTTCTTAACAAAGATAATTTTTTATCTTTTTCTAAATTTTACTATTTATTTAGAAAAAAGATAGAATAAATCATTTTCATTATTATTTGAGAATGATTTATTCTCTTTTATCTGCAATATAGCTTTATCTGACTTTGAATTTTCTTTAAATTCATATCCTTTAACTGTAACTATCTTATTTTCACTGTCTTTTTCTAATTTATTATACAAATTATCACTTATAATAATTTGACTTTTGAATAGACCTGTAATTAATATTTTTTTATCTACTACACCTACTACTTTTAAATTGTTATTTTCTACTTTATAATTAGTTAATTCTTTTAACTCATTCATATACTTAAAGTTTTTTATACCATCATATCTTGGTATTATTGCAGCTTCTTTATCATTTACCTTTACCTTCTCTAAATCTAATTTATTGGCTAATTTATTATATTCAGACTCTTTAATAACCATATTATTCTTATCATCAACTTTAAGCATTTCAAAGTTTATTTCTTCAAATTTACATTTATTACTTTCTAAGCTTTTCTCTATTGTATCAATTTGATCTTTTTCTCTTTTATTTCCTTCTATTGATATATAAGTTAATGGATAAGTAAAATCATCGTCTATAAAATTATCATATACAAATTTCCCTCCTATTAAAATTACTGCAGCTGAAATTAATCCTACTATTATTCTTTTGCTAAGCTTCATAAATAATTCTCCTTTTATTTTTATATATGATTATATTATTATAAAACCTATAATCTACATATCGATTTATCTTTCATAAAGATTACAAATTTGTAAGGTAAGATTATTAATAATATTTTAGCTAATTCAATATATTAGTAATAAAAAATTTACTTCGCCTAAGCGACGTGTCAGTGAAACACTTTATGTCGCCCACAATTTTTGAAGTATCATAATTTTCTTAAGTTTAAAAAGAGGCTTTTATATAAAAGCCTCTCTCATTTTTATTAATTTTTTATGTTCCACAATAAGTTCTATAAGAGCAGTTCGATGGTTTAGGTAACTTTGAATACTCTTCTTGCTCTTTTGAATGCTCATATGGTTTTGAAATAGCATTGATAAGATTTATCATAACTTCAAAGTTGCCTTTATCAGCAGCTTCTAAAGCTTCTTCTACTCTATAATTTCTTGGAATTACTGCTGGATTAGATTTCTTCATTAATTTAAGTATTTCCTCTTCTGAACTAGACTGTCTCTTGAGTCTTTCCTTCCAAATATTATACCAATTTTTAAATTCTTCACTACTAAACATACCTTTTTTGCTATTTTTATTAAATGTTAGCTCTATAAAAGTGTTAGTATAATCTTCATTATACTTTTCCATAATACTAAGTAAATCTTCAATTATAGCTTTATCTTGTTCCTCTTTATTAAATATTCCAAGCTTTGATCTCATTATTGATAGCCAATTTATATAATATAAATTTGAAAATTCAGAAACAGCATCTTGAGCTATTTTTATAGCTTCTTTTTGATCTTCATGTAATAATGGTAATAATGCTTCTGCAAGTCTACATAAATTCCACTCGGCCATAATTGGTTGATTTTTATATGCATAACGACCCTGAGTATCTATAGAACTAAATACAGTATTAGGGTTATATGTGTCCATAAATGCACAAGGACCATAGTCAATAGTTTCTCCACTAATAGTCATATTATCAGTGTTCATAACACCATGTATAAATCCAACGCTTTGCCATTTACTAACTAAGCTTGCATGTACTTTTATAACTTCCTTTAGTAAATTAATGTATTTATCTTCATCATCAGCTATATGTGGAAAGTGTCTTTTTAATGAATAATCTGCTAAAGCCTTAATATCACTTGTACTTCCAAAATTTGCTGCATACTCAAATGTTCCAAATCTAATATGACTAGATGCAATACGAGTAAGTATTGCTCCTTGTTTTATATCTTCTCGAATTACAGATTCACCAGTTTTAATTACTGCCAAGCTGCGGGTAGTTGGAATACCTAAACCATACATAGCTTCACTTATTATATATTCACGAAGCATAGGGCCAAGTACTGCCCTCCCATCTCCTCGGCGAGAGTATGGTGTTTTACCAGAGCCTTTAAGTTGAATATCATATCTTTCACCACTTGGTGTTATTTGTTCACCGATTAATAATGCTCTTCCATCTCCCAGCATTGTAAAATACCCAAATTGATGTCCTGCATAAGCCTGTGCAATAAAAGCGCCTTCTTCTATTTTTTTGTTACCTGCAAGTATTGATACTCCTTCATCACTTTTAAGAGCATCGCTATTAAGCCCTAAAGATTCTGCTAGTGGATAATTTAGAATAACTAATTTTGGTGAACTTACTTTATTTAAATCAATCTTACTAAAAAATGTTTTGGGTAAAGTAATATAGCTATTATCTAAATTCCATCCTATTTTTTTAGTTTCGTTCTTATTAGTCATTTTTTCTCCTATCTATTTTTTATATTTAATTTATCTTATATTAATTTTTATATATTCTATTTTTATATATTATTTTCATTTGCTACTTTTTTATTTATTATTTATAAATTAACCTTATATCTATGTGTTCAGATCTATAATATTTGCTTCTTGTATATACTTATCTATTATCTCTTTTGCTATATTAAAATAACTTATACATTTATCAATTATAGCTGCATCGCTACTAACTACTCTATCTAACTTATCTAGTATTATATCTGCATTGTTAACTAATACAACATCAGTATTAAATCTCCAATTTTTTGTACAATCTAATATTTTATATTTTAAGTTGCCAGAATTAGAAACTGTAGAATCTAAATAAAATATAACTTTGCTAGCATTATATTCATTAAAAAACCTTCCAATTAAATTTAATGCTTCTTCTGTTTTATCTATGATTTTATAAGTTCCTCTAAGTCCTGCTAGATCCCTAATATTTTCATCAGTTCCTATGATTAATGTTCCTTTAGATAATGCAACTTCTAGTATTATTATCAAATTGAACCCATCTATATATATAGACCCTTCATTTATCTTATCTATTGAAAGTTTTTTAGATTCTCTTATCATTTTCTTTTTATAAGAACATACAGATCTTTTTATAGCATCCCTTTGTCTTATTGAGAATTGATATTTATTTGAAACAAAATTTACTACCGGTTCTATTTTATAATCTCTATTTATCAACCATTCTACTTCTTCTTTAGCTTTTTTTAGTTTCATCAATTCTTTATTAGAAAACCATCTTTTATCATTTTCATCAAATCCACGCCTAGATATTTTAGCCATATTATATTTTACCCCTTATTATATAAAATTCGTTTCGTTCATGTCGCCAATGTCTTTGTAAGTTGATCAAAATATCATTTATTACTTTTTATTTAATATATCTAAGTAATCAAATAAAGTAAATTTATCTTCACTAACAAAGCTACCTAGTCTATCCTTAGCCAAAGATATATACCAATCCTTATCAAGCTTATCTGGTATATCTTTATTTATAATATTACTATTATCTATAAATACTCTATCAGGAGTATAACTTATCTTCTCTAACTTATTGCCTGGCTTCATTTTCATAACAGCAAAATCTAAATTCGACTTACTGGCAAATACCCGAAGGACCTTTAATTTTATCTCTTCACTTCCATATACGACATGACTATATTTACCAGTTACCTTAATGCATTTTTGAAAATCTATAAGCTTATTAGATTTATTTATAGTAGTTTCTATATCTACACCATTAATTAATTTTTCTTTTAAAGCTTTATTAACTATAGGTAAATCATTATCTATTAAGCTTAATTTCTTTACATAAGCACCTTTACTTTTAATATTACCATCCTCTTTTATATAAATATAATTATTAACATCTTTTTGTATAATCTTCTTTATAAAATCATGTTCTAAATCCATCCTAGTTCTTTTGCACCATTTGCTACAAATATCTAAGTATTTATCTACATCTTCCTTAGAACTAAACTTAAACATAACTCCATCAGTATTGCCTTGTATAAATTCTGCACTGCTTCCAAACTCCAACTCTACCTTTTCTATAAGGTCTAATAGTAAAAGTTGTCCATTTACGCATATAGATATTCCTTGTCTAGGGTCATAAAGTTCATTATTAATATCCATACAGGCACCATAAGTGCTATTTAATACTAGTTTAAGAGATTTTTCTATAGGATTACTTTCTTTTTTAAATTTAATTCTAGTATCCCTTATTTCTTTGTACTTAGAAGGTTTTTTTACATTTCTACTAAGTAAATCATATTCTATCATTATAGAAGGATAAAAAGAGCTTACATCTGAGTTTACTATAAAGTCTTCCCCTTCATATTTTTTTCTAGCAGAGTGAAGTCCTCCCCAACCAAAATCAGTTTCAATTCCATATACATTAGTTCTTAGATATTTTTTTAAATCTCTATTATTATAATTTTCATACCAATCTTTTATATGATTATATTTACTAAGCTTTAAAGTATTGACTATATCAAATTCATTAGTATCATTCCTATCGTAATTAGGCTTTTTTGCACCTAGTATATATGCACTTAGTTGAGCTTCTGTTTTATTAAACATATCTTTATCTAAATTAAAGTATTCTATAAGCCCTAGCTGTGCTTCATATTTATAATAAATCTGTTCAAATACTTTATAAGTCATTCTTACATCATGTAAACAATAAGATGTTAACTCATCTATTTCTTTTTTTGTTGGATATCTATCTAAATCAAAAGATACACTACTTTCTCTTATATCTTCTCCCATAAATAATTCAAGCTCTTTTAAACTTCTATAACTGTCACTTATCTCAAATATATATAAAGGTATCTTGTGTAAGTTTCTATCTATTTTCCATCCTGACACTTTTCGTTCAACAAGCTTATACGATACATCACAAGGATCTATGCCTGCTATTATTGACTTTAATATCCACTGATCGTATCCTCTTATATTATATCCTACCCATACTGATTCTTTATTTTTGTTAAATACTCTTAAAAGTTCTTCTCTATTATTTATTATAATATGTTCTTTTTGCGTTTTATAATCTTTCATACAGCACATCCAAAACCCTGCTTTAGATAGTACTTCAAAGTCTATTATTATACGTCTTCTTTCTTTTGCCATTAGCTCACGCCCTAAATTATATTTTGTTATATATTATACCCAATTTTTATATACCTCTAAATGTTTACTATAAGTTTATCCTCATCTTATTTTTAAGCGTGAATAAATGCTTGTTCAAATAGTAATTAACCTTTTCTTATTTTACGATAAAAAAAACTAATTTATAACCTTTATATAATCTGTGTATACTTCTCCTTTTAAACCATTTGGTCTTACTATCTTTATTAAATAGTAATCATCATCTAATTCTTCATATTCTTTAACAAAATAATTTCCTATTAATTCATTAAATTCATTGTATTTTAAATTTTTCTTTTTAAGGTATTTTTCTAGTATTTCTAATTCTTCTTTCATTTTTCACCTCTAGTATTTACCCCTATGTATCAATTTAATATTCCTTAAAACAAATTATATATCTTATCATTATATTTTATATCCTTTATTTATCTCCAGAACTTATCACAACAATTCTTAACGTCTTCACTTTTTCTAACTCTAATATTATCTCTCCAATCAGATGAAAATAAACTTTGATACCTTCTTTGCTAATACCTATTGTCTAAGAGAAGTATTACTCATTTATCTCTATTAGTTCTTATACATCTTCTAGCTCCTTGAAGTACCTTAGTCATATAATCCATAATTCTTTGCTTGCTCTAAATATAGTGGATTTGTATTTTCATCTATTCTACCTTCTACTATTATGTCTAAACCTTCATATATAAAAGCATGCTTTATAGGTACTTCTGGTGTATAGTTTTCGCCATATAATTTTTTAACCCTTTTGTTCCCTCTAATTCCTTCTATTGCTTTTTCTCAACCTAACTATCTATTATCTATACTTCCTCGCCTCATTATAAATCCAACTAAGTTTCTTAGTGATATCTTTATATTATTCATATTAGTTTTCTTTTTATTAAAAAAATACCCTACATTATAGACTTATTATCTATAACATAGAGTATTTATATTAACTATTTTTTTTCATGTATTCTATAGCCTTTAATGTACCCATCTTAGAATGGTCAAATGTAAGTCCACCTTGGAAATATACATTATATGGAGGCTTTATAGGAGCATCTGCACTTAATTCTATAGAAGAACCTTGTATAAATGCACCTGCTGCCATTATAACATCGCTATCATATCCTGGCATTGCCCAAGGTACTGGCTTAACATATGAATCAACTGGTGCCGCTGCTTGTATTCCTTGACAGAATGCTATAACCTCATCAGCATTTTTAAGTCTAACTATTTGTATTATATCACTTCTTGGATCATCATACTTTGGAAGAACTTCATATCCTAACTTTTCAAACATTCTAGCACAGTATATTGCACCCATAACAGCTTGGCTAACTACATATGGAGCCATAAAGAATCCTTGAAGTACAGTTCTACTAGTACCAAATGTTAATCCACATTCTTTACCTATACCAGGAGAAGTTAATCTATATGATATAAGTTCTACTAAGTCTTTTCTTCCTACTATATATCCACCTGTTAGAGCAAGTCCACCACCTGGATTTTTTATAAGTGATCCTGCCATTATATCAGCACCTACATCTGTTGGCTCTTTAGTTTCTATAAATTCCCCATAACAGTTATCAACCATAACTATTACTTCAGGCTTTACACTTCTTACAGTATCTATTATCTCTTTTATATCTTCTATTGTTAAAGATTTTCTCCAAGAATATCCTTTAGACCTTTGTATCATTACAAGTTTAGTTTTATCATTTACCTTTTCTTTAATTCCTTCTAAGTCAACATTTCCATCTTCTAAGAAATCTACTTGGTTATAAGTTACTCCAAACTCTTTTAAAGAACCTTTTTCTTCTCTTATACCTATTACACCTTCTAATGTATCATATGGTTTCCCAGTAACTGATAATATCTCATCACCTGGTCTAACTATACCTTGTAAGCAAAGAGTTAGTGCATGAGTTCCATTAACTATTATAGGTCTAACTATTGCATCTTCTGCATTAAATACACTTGCATATATTTCTTCTATTTTTTCACGTCCAATATCATTGTATCCATACCCAGTTGTCCAGTTAAAGTGATTATCACTTAAGTTGGCTTCCTGCATTGCTTTTAATACTTTATATTGATTATATTCTCTTATTTTTTTTATTTCTTCAAATCTTGGTTCTATCTCTTTTATAACTTCTTCAGATAAGTTGAATGTTTCATCATCTAATCCGTAGAAACTTTGTAATAATTCTTTTGTTTCCTTTAGCATATTTTCCACCTGTCTTATTTATTTTAACAATCAAATTTTATCATATTGAATTTTTTAATGCAAATTAAAAAGTAAATTCACTAATATCTTCAAAAATATTTTTTATTTATAATTAAATAAAAAAGGCTAACACATGTTAGCCTTTTATCTATCTAAGTTTATTTTTGCATATTTGGATTCTGTAAATTAATAGGTCTTGCAGGTATTATAGTTGATACCGCATGCTTATATATCATATTTTGTTGCTTGTTCTCGCCTTCTAATAATATTATATAACTATCAAACCCCTTAACTAAACCTTTTACTTGAACTCCATTCATTAAAAATATAGTTACAGGTGTTTTATCTTTTCTAGCATTATTTAAAAACATATCCTGTAAATTTAATACGGCATTTTTCATTTGTATATATCCTCCCGAGATCTTAATTAAATTTTAAAGATTAATATATTTTAATTTATTTTATACTATTCCTCTATACTCTATTTTATACAAGTTGTAATCTTTTTTCAATATAGTTATTTACTTCTTTTTCCAATTCTTTTTTATCACTATATTCATCTAGATTAAACCATTTCGCATCTTTATACCTTCTAAACCATGTTAATTGACGTTTTGCATATCTTCTAGAATCTCTTTTTATAATTTCTACTGCTTCGTCAAGAGTGTACTCTCCATCTAAATACTTTATTATCTCTTTGTAACCAATTCCTTGCATAGATATCATATCCTTAGTATATCCCATAGATAAAAGATTTTTAACCTCATCTATAAGTCCACAATCCATCATTATATCTACTCTTTTGTTTATTCTTTCATATAAATGTTCTCTTTCTCTATTTAGAACTATTATTATCGGTTCATATTTTTCATTAAATCTTAAGTCATTAGAAAAATCATTCATTTTTTCTCCGCTAAGACATACTTCTAATGCTCTTATAACTCTTTTTGTATTATTTTTGTGTATTCTATCCGCCGCATCACTATCTAGTTCTTTTAGTTTTTGATGCATATAATCTATTCCATTTTCTTTTAATTCTTGCTGTAATTTATCTCTTAATTCGTTGTTTGCATCAGATTTTGCAAAATCCATATTGTATATTAATGAGTTTAGATATAATCCCGTACCACCAGTTACTAAAATATTTTTACCTTCTTGATGTATTTTTTCTATATATTTGTTTGCTCGACTTTGAAATTCCGACACCGAAAAAGCATAGTTAGGTTTTACTTCATCTATCAAATAATGAGTTACACCGTTCATTTCCTCTTTAGTTACCTTCGCACTTCCTATATCCATATACTCATATATTTGCATAGAATCTGCTGAAATAATATCAGCATCTAAGGACTTTGCTAAATTTATTGATAATTCTGTTTTACCAACAGCTGTTGGTCCTGTAAGTATTATAAGTGGAATCTTTTTCATAATTACCTTCCTATCTACATAATTCTTTTGAACATTTTTTCTATTTCTTTTTTAGAAATCTCTACTAATACTGGTCTACCATGAGGACAAGTAAAAGGATTTTCACAAGCTTCCATCTGACTAAATAAGCTATTTATTTCTACATTTTTTATCTTATCATTAGCTTTTATAGCTGATCTACAAGCCATTGATGCAAACTTTTCTCCTTTTAGTTCATAGTTATTATTTATATCTTCTATATTGTCTATTATTTGTAGTATAAATTTCTCACTTTCAGGGACTCCAAATACAGTTGGTACACATCTTATCATTATATGATTATTACCAAAGATTTCAATTTCAAACCCAAATTTCATAAATAATTCCAAGTTTTTCTCTACCTGAAGCATATCTACATTTGATAACTCTAATATTATTGGATCTAGTAACATTTGCATACTTATATCACTTTTATAAAACTTGTCCATATACCTTTCGTATAAGACCTTTTCATGTGCTGCATGTTGATCTAGCAAATACATAGAATTTCCTTTGGACATTACTATATAAGTATCAAATATAGTTCCTAATACTTTGTATTCACTTAAAGAGAATTTACTTTTTTCCTCTTTAAAAAATCCTTCTTGAATACTTTCACTATCACTTGTTATAGATAAATCATTTATATTAGTAGTGTTTAATATATTGTTTTCTAAACTTTTTTGTAAGCTATCATTTTTATCTTCATCTAACTTACTTATTTCCTCTATAGAAAATGTTTTGTCTAAATTTATCTTTCCTTCTATTAAAAATTCATTATTTGAATCCTTAGTTAATTTAATATCGTCATCTATATAAATTTTAGGTGTATTTTCTTTTATAACATCCTCTTTAGTACTTTCTTCGTTGTATAAAATATTTTTGTTTTCATGTGAAACATTTATATTTTTGTCGTTTGATGTTTTACTTTTTAATACATCATCTAATCCTAAAAAATTATCTATAGGTTTTTGACTGTCTAATTCTACTACCTCTATCTTATCCATAGCTATATCATCTAAATTAACTTTGCCTTCTTTTTTATTTAGTATACTACTTTTATTATCTACTGCATTAATTTTGTCTAAATTATTTATACTATCGCTAGCTTCATATTTTCCTATTAAATGATTGTTAAGTAATGTTCTTCTTATTAAATCTCTAAGTTCTATATATACTTCTTTTTCATTTTCAAACTTTACCTCAAGTTTTGTTGGATGTATATTAACATCTATACTACCTGGATTAATTTTTATATCTAAAAAGCATACAGCATGTTTATTTATAGGTATTATACCTTTATAAGCTTCATTTATAGCATCTAATATAATTTTACTTTTAACAAATCTATTGTTTATATATATATGCTGAAGGTTTTTATTTGAACGATACACATTATTATCTCCAACATAACCTTTTATTTCAAAGTTATCACTTTTATATTTAAGCTTAACTAAATTTTCACATACATCTTTTCCATATATACTTCTTATGGCGCTAATTAATCTATTATCTCCAGGTGTATTTAACATAGGTTTGTTGTTATTTATATATTTAAATTGAATATTAGGATTTCCTATAGCTAATTTGTTTATTAAATCACTTATATTTATAGTTTCAGCATGATTTGATTTTAAGAACTTTTGTCTAGCTGGAGTATTAAAGAATATATCTTTTATTATGATAGTAGTTCCATTAGAACATCCTACTGGTTCCTTAGATATAATCTTTCCACCCTCAACTATAACCTTGGTTCCTATTGATTCTTCCTTAGTTTTTGTTATCATTTCAAGCTTACTTACCGCACTTATAGATGCTAGTGCCTCTCCTCTAAAACCTAGGGAATATAAGTCATATAAATCATCAATTTTCTCAATTTTGCTTGTTGCATGTCTTAAAAATGACTTATCAACTTCACTAGAGGCTATACCACAACCATTATCAGTTATTCTTATTAACTTTTTACCACCGTCAATAATCTCAACTATTACTTTAGTACTTCCTGCATCTATACTATTTTCAACTAATTCCTTAACAACAGAAGATGGTCTTTCAACCACTTCTCCTGCTGCTATTTTATTTATAGTTAAATCGTCTAAGATGTTAATTCTATTCATATTTATTCCTCCCTTATCAAACCTTTAGTTTAGTAAGGTAATTATTTAAGTGAATCCTTAGCTTTTCGTTGGAGCATATATATAGTATTCATAGCATCTAGTGGAGTCATATTTAATATGTCTATATTTGCTATTTCATCTAGTAAAGATGTTTGCCCCAGATTATCAAATGATACCTGAGATATTGCAACTTCTTTTACCCTGTTATTACTATTTATTTTTCTATTTAATTCTTCATTTTCCTTATCTAGATTATTATAACTATTTTGTAAAGATATATGGTCTCTATCTAACTCTTCATATTTATACTTTAATATATTATATTCGTCTTCTAATTTATTTACCTCAGTTCTTAATGATTCAAGTTCTAACTCTTTTGAAGAATCTATATTAACCTCTGCTTTACTTAAAGCATCCTCTAATTCTTGAGATATTGCAACTTCTTTTATCATGTTACTACTATTTATTTTTCTATTTAATTCTTCGTTTTCTTTATCTAGATTATTATAACTATTTTGTAAAGATATATAGTCCCTATTTAGCTCTTCATATTTATACTTTAATATATTGTATTTGTCTTCTAATCTACCTATATCAATACTATCACTTAAAACTAAATTCTTTTCATTGTTTATAGTTACACTTTCATACATATGATTTTTTTCTAAATCACTAAGTATTTCTTTAGCTCTAGCTATAACTAAATCTGGTAACTTTGCAAGTTCAGCAACATATATCCCATAACTCTTATCAGCGCCTTGTGGTACTATTTTTCTTAAAAATATTATATTGTCATTATCTTCTTTAACAGCTATAGAATAATTCTTGACATCACTAAACTCATTTTCTAAATCTGTTAATTCATGATAATGTGTTGCAAATAGTGTTTTACATTTTATATTATTTTGAATGTATTCAACTATTGACCAAGCTAAACTTATACCGTCATAAGTACTTGTTCCTCTTCCTATTTCATCAAGTATAACTAAACTTTTTTCTGTAGCATTTTTAAGTATATGAGATACTTCACTCATTTCTACCATAAATGTAGATTGCCCTTGACTTAAATCATCACTAGCACCAACTCTAGTAAATATTCTATCCATTATAGGAATTTCAGCAAACTCTGCTGGTACAAATGAACCAATATGTGCCATTAAAGCTATTATTGCAGTTTGTCTCATATATGTAGACTTACCTGCCATATTTGGCCCTGTTATTATATTTATTATATTTTCACCAGTATTTAAATAAGTATCATTTGGTACGAAGTTTTCTTCTCCTACTAAGTTTTCAACTACAGGGTGACGACCATTTTTTATATCTAGTTTATTGTTGTCACTTATAGTTGGCTTAACGTAGTTGTTAATATATGCCACAGTAGCAAGTGACACAAATACGTCTATATTTGCTATTGTTTTAGCAGTTTTTTGTATTCTATCTATATTTTCATATATGTTATTTCTTATATTTACAAATATCTCATACTCTAAAGACTTTATCTTTTCTTCAGCATTTAATATCTTATCTTCTATTTCTTTAAGTTCTGGAGTTATAAATCTTTCTGCATTACTTAAAGTTTGCTTTCTTATATAGCTCTCATCTATATTAGCAGTAGCTAAGCTAGCTTTAGTTATTTCTATAAAATATCCAAATACCTTGTTAAATCCAATTTTAAGTGATTTAACACCAAGCTTTTCTTTTTCTCTATTTTCAATTTCTTTTATTAAAAATGCTCCATTTTTAGATATATCACGAAGCTCTTTTAATTCATCATTAAACTCAGATTTTATTATGTTTCCTTCTTTTAAATTTATACCTGGGTCTTCTTTTATAGCTTCTTCTATAAGGTTATATATATCATCTAATATATCCATATTAGCTATATATTTTTTAAGTATACTTGCACTAGAATCATTTATAGTTTCTCTAAGCTTTGGAAGATTTTCTATAGAATTTTTAAGGTGTATTAGTTCCTTTGGAGTAACTCTTTCAAAGGCAATTTTCCCACATATTCTTTCTATATCGTATACAGTTTTAAGTATTTCATTTAAATCTTCTCTTAACATAAAATCTTCTTTGATTTCTTCTATAACATCAAGTCTTCTCTTTATACGCTCTTTATTAACTAATGGTTCTTCTACATATTTTCTAAGAAGTCTCCCTCCCATAGCAGTAGATGTTTTGTCTAATACATGTAAAAGTGAACCTTTTTTCTTATTTGCTCTTATAGTTTGAGTAAGTTCTAAGTTTACTCTTGTAAACATGTCTAATACCATATATTCACTACTATTATATATGTTTATATTATTAATATTTGATGTTACTTGCTTTTGAGTGTTGTATATATAGTTAAGTAATATTGATAAAGAAGACTTTATAAGTCCATTATCATCAAAGTTTAATCTTTGAAGGTATGCCTCTGTGAAGTATTCTTTAAGTATTTCAGCATCTAGGTAGTTATTATCAAAGTTTTCATTTATATATATATTACTAACTGTTGCTATGTTTTTTAGTTTCTCTATAAAATCTAAATCATTTAATATAATTTCAGTTGGGTGAACTTTTGCTATTTCTTCTATAACTTTCTCTTCTTTTAAGAAAGTGGCATTTACTTCACCTGTACTTATATCAACATAAGTAAGACCTATATTATCATTGTTTTTATATAAACTCATTAAGTAGTTATTTTTCTTATTTTCAAGTAAGCTTCCATCAAGTACTGTCCCTGGCGTTACTACTCTTATAACATCTCTTTTAACTATTCCCTTGACGCTAGCTGGGTCTTCTAATTGCTCACCTATAGCTACTTTATATCCATTTTCTACTAACTTTGATATATATGCATTTGCAGAATGGAAAGGTACCCCACACATTGGTGCTCTTTCTTCTAATCCGCAAGATTTTCCTGTTAGTGCAATTTCAAGTGTTTTTGAAGCAACTATTGCATCTTCAAAGAACATTTCATAAAAATCTCCTAATCTAAAAAACAATATACAATCAGGATATCTATCTTTAACTTCAAAATATTGTTTCATCATAGGAGTTAGTTTATTTCTGTCTATATTCATATTTGCCTCCTTATGTTTTATGCTAATGTTTATTTTAAGACTTCGTAAGTTTAAATATTTAATCTTTAACTTTAATCTAATTATTTATTATACCATAACTGAAAATTGTTATTAAGTTAATAATAAAAAAGAACTAGCAAAATTTATGTCAGTTCTTTTTTATTAAATCTATTTTAACTCTACAGTTATTGCTTTATCATAAAAAAGATTAGTCAAATTGACTAATCTTTTAAAGCCCTAATATTATTCCGGCTACTGCTCCTATTAAAATAAATATAGCCGGGTGTTTTTTAGATTTTCTAGATAATATAAATATACCTATAGCTAATATTAAAGCTTTGTAGTCAAATATATATAATATATTTTTACTTTCAACAAAATTACTTACAGTTATTATAGATAACTTTAATATTTCAAATAAAGCTACTGCTATAAGTCCAGTTACTGCGGGTCTTAATCCATAAAATATAGATGTAACTATAGTATTTTCTTTAAATTTATTTAAAAAGTTAGCTATTATAATTATTATTATAAATGATGGAAGTACAAGTCCTGTTGTTGCAACTAAAGAACCTATAATACCTTTAGCATTATATCCAGCAAATGTTGCCATATTTATTCCCATAGGCCCTGGTGTTGATTGGCTAACTGCCACCATGTCAGCTAACATTGATTTATCAAACCAATTATATTTACTTGCTATATCACTTAAAAACGGGAGTGTTGCAAGTCCACCACCTACTGCAAATAGTCCAGTTTTAAAAAATTCAAAGAATAACTGTATATATGTAATCATTTTTCATCTCTCCTATATTTAAAGGCTATACCAAATACTGCCGCCCCTACTACTATATAAATAGGAGAAACATAGAAAAATGCACCTAGTATAACGGTTGATAAAAATATTATAGTTCCTATATTATCTTTAACTGAGTTTTTATACAGCTTACAAACTGCATTAAATATCAAAACACTTACTGCTACCCTTATGCCACCTAATGCATGCTGTACAATTTTATAATTAGAAAAATTCTTAAGAGTTGATGCTATTAATATAATTATAACTAGTGATGGGAATACCATTCCTATTGTAGCAAAAGCTGCTCCTAATATACCTTTTGTTTTATATCCTACAAATGTTGCAACATTTATTGCTATTACACCTGGTGTAGCTTGCCCTACTGCGTAGTAATCTAATAGTTCTTCATTTGTAACCCAATTTTTATTATCTACTATTTCTTTTTCTAACATAGGAAGCATTGCATAACCACCTCCAAATGTTAATCCACCGATCCTTGCAAAAGTTTTAAATAAATCAAGTAACTCTTTCATATCGTCTCCTTATTATTTCTACCATATATGTATATATTACTATTTTGTATTGTAAAAATCTATATCTTAAATTTTTAATACAAAATAGTAATATAAATCATAAAAAAACAACCCTATTTTTTAGGGTTGTTTTTTTAATTATTTTGAATGTATAACTCTTTTAGCTATATTAGTTGAATGATCTGCTATTCTTTCTAAATTACTTAATAAATCTAAGTAAACTATACCAGAGTCTATTTTGCATAGATTTTTATTTAATCTTTCCATGTGACTTGATCTAAATGATTTCTCCATACAATCAACTTCTTCTTCTAAGCCTAGTACCTCTTTTGCTAGTTCTTTATTATCTTCTTTCATAGCTTGAAGAGATAATGTATATACTTTTGTAACTTTTTCATAAATATATGCTATTTCATCTTTTGCTTCTTTTGATAAATTAGCATTTGAATTTATAAGATCTTGTGCTAGTTCAGCCATATTTTCAGAATGATCACTAACTCTTTCTATATCATTTACTGTATTAAATAAAAAGTCAACTTGCTCTATTAATTTATCATCTAAAGATTTCTTAGATAATTTCACTAAATAATCTATAAGCTTCTTTTGTAATTGATTTACTATGTCTTCTTTATCAAAAGTTTTTTGAATATCTTCTTGTGAATTTTCTCTAATAGCTTTTATTGAACACTCTAATGTTTCATTGGCTTTTCTTCCCATTCTTAAGGTTTCTTTTACAACATTTCCTAATGCTATTGATGGAGTTTCTAGCATTCGCTCATCTAAAAACTTAGTTGCTCTTTCATCATATTCTTCATCACCATTATCAGGTATAAGCTTCATCACTATCTTAACTATGTACTTAGAAAATGGTAATAATATTATTACATTTATTATATTAAATAAAGTATGAGAGTTTGCTATTTGTCTTGATATATCTGTTGGATCTAAATGTGTAACTATCATACTTATTGGTTTGTTAAGTACTATCATAAATAATATTGTTCCTATTACATTAAATGTTAAGTGCATAACTGCAGCTCTTTTTGCATTTTTGTTAGTTCCTATACTTGATATTAAAGATGTTGTACAACTTCCTATATTATCTCCGTATAATATTGGTAATGCTCCAGAAAGTGGCATTAATCCTTGTGATGCTAACGCTATTAATATTCCCATTGATGCACTTGAACTTTGTAAACAAGTTGTCATAGCAAAACCAGCAAGTAAAGCTATTACTGGATGACTTGCAAGACCTTGCAGCATATTTCTAAATGCTTCAATTTTAGATAAAGGTGCCACAGCCTCTTTCATAAATTCCATACCTATAAATAATATAGCAAAACCTATTAATATTTCTGATATATTTTTTAGATTTGGCTTTGATTTAGATCCTATCATATATAATATAATTCCTACCCCAAGGGCTAATGATGATATTATACTTGCATCAAATGATACTAACTGAGCTGTTACTGTAGTACCTATATTTGCACCCATTATAACACCTATTGCTTGGTATAAACTCATTATACCTGCATTTACAAAACCAACTACCATTACAGTAGTAGCTCCACTACTTTGTATAATTCCTGTAACAACGGCACCAACTAAAACACCCATTACTACATTACTAGTTAAAAGTTCGATAGCTTTTTCAAGCTTAGGTCCAGTAGATTTTTGAAGACCTTCTCCCATTAAGTTCATTCCATATAAGAAAAGTCCTAAACCTCCAATAAGGTTTATGAATATGCTCACTGTCTATTCCTCCTCAGAAAATTATGGTTATTTTTCTTACTTTTTTGTCACCTCTTTATCTTATCAGAATTTTCGACATGTTTTGTTAATTTTATGTTAAATTTTTTACATTTCTTTAACTTTTTAAATATTTTTTATATTTAAATAATCATAAAAAGATATAGTTAAAAACTATATCTTTTTACTTGTACAAAATATAATTATACTAATGATATATCTAATATACCATAGTTATTATCTACGACATTCTCATTTTGTATGTACTTTATTTTATTTTTAAATATAGGTCCATCAACTACAAAAGTATGATACTCTCCATTTTCTCCACAAGGATCACTTCCTAAATCCTTTATTCTTTTAACTACATCTTTATTTAAAGTTTGTCCTAATAAATCAATTGGTAAATATTTTAAGTTAACTATTTTTATAACAGTTTCAAATCCTTCGTTTATAAATTCATAAACTAAAGCTTCTCTGTCTTCTTGCCAAAGTGGAAGTTCACACTTTATATTAGCTTCACTGCATCTATCTTCACACCATTTTCTGTGATCTACTATATCTATATCCCCAAATACACAAATTTTAGCTCCCATATCCTTGGCTTTTAAAAGTGTTTTTGTAAATTCTTTTTCATAATTATTCATGTCACATTCTACTATTAATAATGGTATATCTAAAGACTTACTTACTTTATATAATAAATCTTTTTTTATACTATGTGTAAATGAACTATCTTTGCCTTTTTTAAAGGTTACAAGTAAACCCACGGGCTCATAACCCCTTTTTATCATTCTATATAATGCTAGAGTACTATCTTTTCCCCCGCTAAATGACATTACAAATTTCTCTCCCATACACGTTCTCCTTTTATCTGATTTTTTATGACACTATATATTAATTATATAAAAAGTCATTTTATGTATCAACTCAAAAGTAAATTTACAAAAATAAAGCCTACAATATATGTAGACTTTATTTTTATTTACTAATATCCTTACCTTTAAATGTTTTGTATGAGTGCATAAATTCTCTTGTGTTAAATATGTACTTTCCTCCTATTTGAGTGTAATAATTATTAGCAGAATCATATATTTCTTTAACTTTTTGTGTAAGGTTTTTATTGTAATATCTAAGTTCTTTGAATTCTTTTTTTAATTTATCTGCTGTCATCCATACTTTATTGGAAGTTATATCTGCTAGTCTTATATTTTCAAATTTTAAAGAGTTTTGTTGTGAATATACATAAAGTTCGGCTAGTATTTCTTGAAGATTTTCATTGGTAAGATCTGCCTTTAACTTTTTATAAATTATAGCTCCCATAGAATCAATACCTTTTTCTTCTAATCTTTCTTGATTTATAAGGGCATTTAATGGTTGCCTTTTTATATATACATAAGATTTCTCTTCTAGTATATATTCACCTCTTACATACTTTGCAGGTCTATATATAACAAGTATTGGAGCATATTGTCCACCTATTTCATGTTCATTTAAATCTATTATCTCATCTCTACTTTTTACCTTATATTCATTAGATATAGTCCCATATCTAGATCTATCTCTAAGGGAATACATATGAGAATCCTCTATATGTTTAATTATTTCATTTATGTATAACTTGTCTACTACACCCATATCGTGTGAATTATTTACATAATTACTTGCTAATTCATCTTTGATAGAATTTATATCATCTACACTTATAGAAAAACATGCACAAAGCTTTTTTAATTTATCTTCTATATTACTTAAATCTATGTCAGTATAAGCAAGTACATCTTCTAATTTTTCTTCACTTTTTAATTTTATAATATCATTTAATATCTGTGTATCGTTTTTAGCACTATTTTTATCAAATAGATATCTATTTATATCAGATTTTAAGTTATTTATACTTGACTGTATTTTTATATAATCACCTAATAGATGTGTATTATTATTTATTATATCTTTTGGTATGCTTATGTATCTTTCATCTTCTTTTACATATATATTTATGTCATTTCTTGTGATGTCTTCTAACATTTTAATCTCCTTACTAATTATAGTTTAAAGTCATATATAATTATAACATGAATTTTATCTTATAGTTAGTTTTTAAATTTAAAAATTAACTAGCTTATATAAGCATATATTTTTAGTTGATGTTTCTATTATTTTACTAATTAGCTATTATTTAAATTGTATTTTGCTATAATTTTTTATAATTCATATTATAATAGTATTATGACATTAACAAGGAGGACTTTATGATTTACAATTTTAAAGAAAAATTTAAAAACTATAAGGCATATATAAACGGACATGAAAATATGAAAAAAGCATCTGTGTTAATTCCAATAGTAAAAAAAGATAATAAGCACTATATCTTATTTGAAGTTAGATCTAAAAATTTAAAAACACAACCTAATGAAATATGTTTCCCTGGTGGTAAAATAGAGCTTGGGGAATTACCTATAGATACGGCTATAAGGGAGACATGTGAAGAGCTTGGAACAACTTATAATAATATTGATATTATTTGTGAATTAGATTTACTAGTTACTCCATCAAACTTAATAATACATCCATTTTTAGGATATATAAATGATATAGATAATTTTAGTATAAATACTTCTGAGGTAGATCACATATTCTTAGTTCCTATATCATATTTACTAGAAAGTGTACCAAATATTTATAATAGCGATGTTAAAACTATACCAAGTTCAGATTTTCCATTTGATAAAATTCCTAATAAAGAAAATTATAAATTTGATACAGGTAATTATTCTGTTTTATTTTATTCTTATAAAAATTATACAATTTGGGGTATAACAGCAAAAATACTAGAAAACTTTTTATCTATAATATCTAATTAGAAGTGTTAATTACTTCCTTAATAATTAAAAATTTTGTTAATTCTTATATACATCTAGTTAATATTCTATATTTTAAATAAAAAAGGTATCTCTTGAAATTACACAAGAGATACCTTTTTTATTTATTTTATTTTTCCTACTAATGAGAAGTTAGTAGCACTAGTTATATCAACCATTACTAACTTTCCTATTAAATCTTCATCCTCTTTAGCTTCAAAGTTTACTAACTTATTTTGTCTTGTTCTTCCTGTAAACTTATTATCATCAGTTTTACTTTTTCCTTCAACTAAAACTTCAACAGTTTTACCTACATAACTTTTATTTATTTGAGCAACTATTTCATTAACTTTGTCTAGTACTCTATTAAATCTTTCGTGTTTTACATCTTCTGGTATTTGATCTTCCATCTTAGCTGCTGGAGTTCCTTCTCTCTTTGAATATATAAATGTAAATGCTGAGTCATATCTTACTTTTTCAACTACATCTATAGTATCTAATACATCTTCTTCTGTTTCACCTGGGAATCCTATCATTAAATCAGTAGAAAATGCTATATCTGGTATTTCTTTTTTAGCTTTTTCTATAATTTCTAAATAATATTCCTTAGTATAGTGTCTATTCATCTTTTTAAGTAAAGTTGAACTTCCACATTGAACTGGTAAGTGTAAAAATTCACATACTTTGTCACAATCTCTTATAGCATATATAACTTCATCAGATATATCTTTAGGATGAGAAGTCATAAATCTGATTCTTTCTATTCCCTCTATTTCATTTACCATTCTAAGCAACTTATCAAAGCTTATTGGTTCTTCTAGTGTTTTTCCATATGAATCAACATTTTGCCCAAGTAATGTAACCTCTTTTGTCCCATTAGCTACCAATTCTTTTATTTCAGATATTATATCTTCAGGCTTTCTACTTCTTTCTCTACCTCTAGTGTATGGTACTATACAGTAAGTACAGAAGTTATTGCAACCATACATTATATTTACAAAAGCTTTAAGTTCAAATTTTCTATTGCTTCTTAAACCTTCTACAACTTCACCATCAACATCCCATACATCAACTAACATAGTATTTTCATCCATTGACTTAACTAATAATTCAGGGAATTTGTATAGATTATGTGTTCCAAATACTAAATCAACATGTCTATATTTTGACTTTAATTCTTTAACAACATGAGGTTGTTGCATCATACATCCACAAACTGCTATTTTTAAATTAGGATTTTTTCTTTTTTGACCTTTTAACTGACCTAAATTACCATATACCTTTAATTCTGCATTTTCTCTAACCGCACAAGTATTGTATATTATTAAATCACATTCTCCAGCAGTCAATCCTTTTTCATACCCCATAGCTTCAAGCATAGCACATAGTTTTTCAGAATCATGTTCATTCATTTGACATCCAAATGTTTGTATCAAATATCTAGGTTTTGCTTGATGTATTGCATAATATCTAGTGTTTTGTTCTTTTATTGCATCTATAAACTTATCTTGTTCTTTTATTTTTTCTATAGGAACTTCTATTTGTTTTCTTTTGCTCATCTATTTCATCTCCTCAGTAATTTTAAATAAACTACACATTTATATTAATATTTATTTATTTTCAAACAAATTTACTAAACCATATTATATCAAATTTATAAATTATTTTAAAGATATTAAATTTAAGTTTTATGTATCATAATTTATAAATAAGGGTAAAATAACTTATCATATAATGTGAAAGGAAAATAATTATGGTGTTAGTATTGGTAAGAAGTATTTTACTTTATATGGTTGTTTTAATATCTTTGAGAATTATGGGAAAAGGCGAAATAGCAGAAATGAATACATTTGATTTAGTAATAACTCTTTTAATAGCAGAAGTTGCTGCATTGCCTATGGAAAACAATAATATACCTTTAATTAATGGTATAGCTTCTGTTACAGGCCTTACGCTTATTCAAATAGTTGTTTCTTATATAACTTTAAAAAATAGAAAAGTTAGAACTTTTTTATGCGGGGCTCCATCTATTTTAATAAATAAAGGCAAAATAGATTATAAGGAATTAGAAAAACAAAGAGTTACAATAGATGAACTTCTTGAACAACTTAGAATTGAAGGGTATTTTAAGGTTTGTGATGTTCAATATGCAATACTTGAAACAGATGGCAATTTAAGTATATTACCTTCACCATCATACAAAGATATCCCTACAAAATGCTTTGAACATCTTCCTATGTCTCTTATAATAGATGGTTATATTATAGATAAAAATCTTAGAATTATTGGAAAAGATAAAAAATGGCTATATGAAATATTAAGTAAAAAAAATATAAAAAATAAAAAAGATATCTTATTATTAAGTATTGATGAAAATGATAAGGTATTTATACAAACAAGATAAATTGATAGATATGAGGTGAAATTTATTGAAGGCTTTAATATGTTCACTTATTTGGACAGTTTTATTTTTATTATTTAGTTTTTATTCTCTTGATAAATTTGATGATTTTGCTAAATTATACACTGAAAAAGCTGAATCAATAGAACTTCATATAAAGGATGGTGATTGGGATAGTGCTAAAAAAGCTTTAGATGAATATGACACAAGCTTTAATGAAAGTAAGGATTCTTGGTATAAAGTATTTAATCATGAGTATTTTGGAGAAGTATCTTTATATTTAGATATTCTTCAAGGTTCTATTTGTGCTAAAGATAAAGGTATGTCACTTGAACAGATACAAAGAATAAAAAATGCATTACATAATATAATAGAAAATGAACAGTTTGACTTAAATCATATATTCTAATAGATGGGATTTCTCCCATCTATTTTAGTATTAATATGTAACTTTATATAAGCAAAGTCCTTTAGCTGGTGCCGTATCAGATGATTTAGATCTGTCTTTATTTTCTAGCATTATTTTTATGTCTTGTGGAGTTTTTCTTTTAGACCCAACATCTATTAATGCTCCCGCTATTATCCTTACCATATTATATAAAAATCCATTACCTTGAACATATATATCAATCATATTATTATTTTCATTTATTACTATTGAATGTATTTCTCTAACATTTGATTTTTTCTTAGATTTAGAAGAAGCAAAACTAGTAAAATCATGCTCCCCAACTAAATATTCACTTGCCTCTCTCATTAAATCTATATTTAGTTTTTTTTCTATATGAGTAGTATATCTTCTAGTAAATGGGTCATGATATTTATTATTATCTATTTTATATAAATAAGTTTTTGACTTAACATTATATCTACTATGAAATCTTTCTTCAACTTCTTCTAGTTCAGTTATAACTATATCTTCCGGTAGATAATTATATAGATAATCTTGCATTTTTTTTAAACTTAACTCAGAATTTGTCTTAAAATTAGCAACCTGTCCTCTTGCATGAACTCCCATATCAGTTCTTCCAGATCCTATTATTTCTATATGTTCGTTAGTCATTTTACTAAGAACATCTTCTATCTTTCCTTGTATTGTCATATCATTATCTTTTAATCTTTGAAACCCCTTATATCTTGAGCCATCATATTTTATTGTCATTTTTATATTTCTCATTTTGTTCCTCTTTTCATTAATTTATAATCCTTAATTATATAAAAATAGGATATACTTTATCTAAGTATATCCTATTTTTATGATATTTAATACTATTTAATAATCTATAGATTCTAAAAGTTTATTTTTTACAACTATCGTCATAGTTGTTCCAACACCTTTTTCACTATCTAGATTCATATACCCACCATGAAGTTTTACAATTTCATTACTTATTGCAAGCCCTAAACCACTACCTGCTTTGTTATAATCTTCTTGGAAGAATTTATCTAGTACTTTATCTAAATTTTCTGTTTCTATACCACAACCATTATCGGTAACTTTTATTGTTGTATACTCCTCATTTTGAGATACTATAAGCTTTACAAATCCATTGTTATCTGTAAACTTGATAGAATTTTGTATTAAATTTATTAAAACTTGTCTTAGTCTATCTTTATCTCCTTGTATAGGTTCAAAATAATCTCCTATAAATTCTACAGATAAATCTATATTTTTTTCACTGGATTTAACTTTCAACTGATTAACAACACCTACTGATAATTTCCTTATATCTACTAAATCTATTTTTAATTTTATTCTATCAGATGCAAGGCGAGAAAAATCAAGTAATTCTGTAACTAACTTTATAAGTCTTTCTGTTTCATCTTGTATAATACCTAAACCTAGATCTAACTCTTCTTTGCCTATACCTTCATAAGAAAGTGTCTCACTCCATCCTTTTATAGATGTAAGAGGAGTTCTAAGTTCATGAGATATAGATGATATAAATTCTTCTTTTAACTTTTCACTTTTGTCTATTTCCTCTGCCATATGTATGAAAGTTTCTGCTAAATCACCTATTTCATCATCTGATATATTAACATTTTTAAGTTTTATACTGTAGTTTCCATGTGCTAGTTCATTTGCAAATTGTTTTAATTCTCTAAGAGGCTGTATAAGAGTTTCTGCAAATCTAAGACTTAAAGATATCGCTATTAGCAATATGCAAATTCCTGCTAATACTAATCCAAGTATTACTCTAAATATAGTTGAATCTATCTCTTCTAAAGAAATAGTATATCTTACTACACCTTCTATTATATTGTTAGTCTTAAGAGGAACAGATATACTCATAACATGCTCCCCCGTTTCAGGAATTTTATATACATATGGAGTCAAATTATTCTCATCTTTTAAAGCTCTACTTATATCTTCTCCATTTACATCTACGTTAGTTTTAAATCCATATTGATCTATAATCATCTTTGAGTTTTTATCTATAATTGAAATAGCAAATTTTGAATCACTACTTGAGTGCTCTTTTTGTAATATAGCATTTATTTTGTTTTCTTTTTGTAGTATAGCATTTACTTTATTTTCAAAGCTATCAGCTTCATTTACTATGTTATTATTATATTGTCTATTTATATTATTTGCTTCACTTTTTAAAATTTGACTTACATAATCATAATAGTAGTTTTGTACATAAAACATAAAAAGACCTTCAAATAATATAACAGTTATAATTATTATGGTAAAATAATTTTTTATTATCTTCTTTCTTAAGCCTTCAAAATGTAACAATATCATTCTTCCTTTCTAAAACAGTATCCATAACCCCAAACTGTTTGTATATATTTAGGCTTAGATGGGTCTTCTTCTATTTTATTTCTTATTCTTCTTATGTTTACATCTACAATTTTAAAATCATATAAATAATTAGTTCCCCACACTTCATTAAGTATTTGATCTCTACTTAATGATTGATTTGAATTTTTCATTAAGTATTTAACTATTGAAAATTCAGTAGGTGTAAGTTCTATTTCTTCATTATCTTTGAATAATTTTCTTTTATCTAAATTTAATACAAATGAATCTGATACTATCTCATTTCCCTTTGATAAATTTTCGTCTTTTTTAACTCTTCTTAAAAGTGCTGATACTCTTACTAATAGTTCTTTTATACTAAAAGGCTTCACCATGTAATCATCTGCACCTGATATAAATCCTTCGATTTTATCATCTTCCTGCGCTTTAGCTGTAAGCATTATTACACCTACCTGATCAAAGTTTTGTCTAATAAACTTACATACTTCTATACCACTTATATCTGGAAGCATAACATCTAAAAGAGCTAGCTTTATATCTGGTTCTTTGCTTATTTTTTCTAATGCTTCTTGTCCTGTTCCTGCTTCTATTATTTCATATCCTTCCCTTTTTAGGTTTATACTAACAAAACTTCTTATTCCTATTTCATCTTCTAATATTAATATTTTTTCCTTCATATTAAACCTCCCAATAATTAATATATAAGTGAGAAATACTCTTTCAATGCCTCTTCATTTATTTTTAATTTTTTTAATTGTTCTAAGTTGTTTATATATAATGTAAAAGTATAATCGTTATTTTCACCAAGTGTTATTGACGATTGATTGACATTCTTTTTATTTTCATCAATTATATTTTTATTAACAACAGCTATTGTAAATAATTCTTTAGGTTTTGTTTCTAGTATATCATAATAATAGAATTTAAATAATACATCACTACTTTGCTCTTGATAATCTTGTTCTATATAGAACTTGTTTACTAGTTCATTAGGTATTAAAAGGCTAAATTTATATTGATAATTATAATATATCTGAATTGTAAATAATAATGATGAATCTTCTAGATTTTCTTTTCCATTCCATCTATACCAGCTTATAGTTGCTGAGGTTTTTGAAGTATATATATTTCCACTTCCATTTACTATAGGTATATCTATAACCTTATCATTGTTTATATCCTCTACTGGTATGTAGTATGGCTTCATTATACTTTTATCGTCATCTTTAAATGCTTTTTTTAATTTACCATCTTTTAAGTACAATATCTGTGTTATATAGTTATCATTTTTAAGTATAGGCATATCAAGTACTATGCCTTTATGTTCAATTGTTTTACCCTTTTTATTTTCAGTTGATATAGTGCCTAATGTTATATATGAATTATTCAGACTTTTTATATTATCAAACTCAACATAGTTAACAAGCTTAAGGCCTTTATCAAAGTTAGCTAAACTTGCATATGCTTTATTAGTCTTTTGATTAAAATGTAGCATTAATATATCTAACTTATCATCTCCATCAATATATCCAATTTTTACTTTCATATCTAAAAGATTTTTACTATCTTCTAACCATGTAGGATCTAATGTGTATACTTTTTTTACTTCATCATCAATAAAATTATATATATACATATTAGTTTTTCCCTCTGATTTTATAAGAAGTACTATTTCTTTTTTTCCATCATTATTTAAATCATAAAAATTAGCATATTGTATTTCTTCACCTTCTTGAAGTGAATAAGCTTTTTCTTTATTTGTATATGTACCATCAGGATTCTTAGTTAATACAATAAATCCTACTTCATCTTTTTTATCATCTTGGCTTTCTTTCTTTTGAAATACTACTAATTCCTTTTCTCCATCATTATCTAAATCTACCTCATTTATTTTTGCTGCTTCTTTTGAATTGTTTGGCTGTAACAAAGATGTTTGTTTTGTTAGTAATTTTTTTATACCTTTATATAAATCTGATTCATTTTGATTATATAAAGGCTTATCTTTAATAAGCTCTTCAGGAGATTCTGAAGTTATACTACATCCAGTTGTTAAAAATACAATTAAGCTAGCCCCAATTAATAACTTAAAAAATTTCATCTAAAACCTCCTATCCTTTGTATGTTTTAAAATATTGTTTAAACTTTTCTATTCTTTCCTTTTCATTATTTATAGTCTCTAAACTTAAATTTCCTCTTCCTAATCTATCACAAAAAGATAATAATGCTATCTCTTTATATTTTACATCATTTATCATATTTTGTGGATTAAAAAAAGGAAGATTTTTATCATAAAATAATGGTTGCATGTGATATCTTATCATTTTAGATACACTTTCATTAAATTTTTTGTCATTACTTACCATATCTAAAAAATTTTTACCAATTTTTTCTCCTTCTATATCATGATTATAGGATGTTATTTTGCCCCTTCTAATTTTTGTCGTTGTAAGTTTTCCTAGATCATGAAGTAAAGCTGACCACATAAATACTCTTTCATTTTCTGAAAGTTTTTTTACTTCACTAGCTTTATCAACTACTAATAGTATATGATTTAATACATTTCCTTCTGGATGATATTTTAGATTTTGTTCTACCTTCTCTAAATTTTTTATCATTTCAAATGGCTCTTTATCAAATTCTCCATTTTCAATTAACCTTCTTATATCTTTAGAAGGTTTATTACTTTTAAGTAATATTTCATCTACCTTATTAAATATCTCTTTACTAGTCATATTTTTTCTCCTTATTTTTTAAATAAAAAATTCACTTCGCCTAAGCAACGTGTTGGCAAACATCTTTATAATACCTTAATATATAAAAAAAGCTTAGAATAACTAAGCTTTTTTATTTTATCACTATTTATTTTTTTTTATTTATATATGATTTTAACAGCTTTATTTTTTTGGAAACTTTTCTTCTGACCAAACTATATTTTCAAATTTATTGCTGCTTTCTTCACTTTCCACTACATTATCTTCATTAGATGGCTCTTCTTGTATAGTTCTAAATCCTACTGAATCATCTGCTTCAATTTCATAATATCCGTCAGAATTAATTTCATTACTAAGTTGATTTTCATCTACATATATATTACTTTCATCACTTAAAGGTTTTACTTTTTTTCCTTTTTGATTTGAAGACTTTTTACTTTTGACTTTTTTATGGCTAACTTCTTCTTTTGGTTTTATCTTATTATTTTTAGAAGGTTTCTTAGTTGCTGACTTATTACTTTTTTGATTTTTACTCTTTTTGCTAGGATTATTGCTATTTTTGCTCTTTTCTTCTACTTGTTTACTATTTTTTTCCTCTACCTGTGCTAAATCTTTTTCTTCTTGATGTTTCTTAGAGTTTTTTGGTTTAGATTTTTTGCTTCCTAGGCCTAAATTTACCTTTAACTTATTTGATTTTTTTGACTTAACATCTTTTTCTAACTCATCATTATTTTTTCTTTCTTCAGTAAGGAAATCATTAAGTATGACTTCATTTAAATCCTCTTCATATTTAGGTGCCTTAATTGTTTTTTCTTTAGGTGATTTTTTTCGATTTTTACTATTAACTCTAAACATAAATACACCCCCTAAAATACTCTTTATATTATATATAGTATATTAGAGGGTTAAATATTACTATTTTCTAGGTGGTTTTGGACCTATATATTGATATAAGTTTGTTTTTAACATTCCATTGTATAACTTTCTCTTTTTATCAGCTTGTTTTCCAAACTCTTTTTCAAATTCATCATAAGAAGTTATTAAATAATATGACCAATTTCTAAGTCTAAAGAAGGCCTTTCCTAAATTTCTATATAGCATTTGGACACTTTCTTTGTCTTCAAGTCTTTCTCCATAAGGTGGATTTGTTATTATAAACCCATACTCTTCATCACTTTTAAATTTAGTTGCATCTAAAACATTAAATTCTATATATTTATCAACTCCAGCTATTTCTGCATTTTCTTTAGCTATTTCTATAGTTTCTTCATCTATATCATATCCATATATTTTAAAATCTACATCTTCATTTATTTTCTCATAGGCATCTTTTCTAACATCCCACCATATTTTTTTATCTATAGTTCTCCACTTTTCAGATATAAACTCACGATTCATACCTGGTGCCATATTTATAGCTTTCATAGCTGCTTCTATAAGCATAGTCCCCGAACCACACATAGGATCAACCAATATTCTACCTGGTTTCCAAGGTGTTAAATCAACTATACCAGCAGCTAAAGTTTCTCTTATAGGTGCTTTGTTAGCTCTTTCTCTATATCCTCTTTTATGAAGAGCATCTCCTGTTGTATCTATGTAAAGAGTTACTATATCTTTATGTATAAATACATATATAGGATATTTTTCTTTACATTCTTTTAGTAGTCCTCTTTCCATATACTTAGCTTTTAAACTATCTACTATAGCTTTTTTTACTATTGATTGTATATGTGTAGTACTATATAACTTTGACTTTATAGATGATGCTTTTGATACTGGAAATTCAGCTTCATAAGGAATGTATCTTGACCAATCTATTCTCTTAGTATTTTCAAATAATTCGTCAAAAGTTTTAGCTTCAAATTCAGCAATTTTAAGGTGTACTCTTTCTGCACATCTTAACCACATATTAGCTTTAGCGATACCATCTTCTCCAGTTTTATAAGTTACTCTACCATCTTCTGTTTTTACTATTTCAAAACCTAGTTCTTTTATTTCTCTTGCTAGCATTTTTTCCATACCAAAAAAGCATGGTGATACTAATGTATAACTTTTCATACGTCCTCCTTAGTTGCTTATATCTTTATTCATACTACCCATTTCATATCCATTCATATCTAGGGTAACATATTCAAATCCAAATTCTTTAAATTTATTACTAGTGTTTTTAAGTACTTCTTTAATAAAAAACTTATCTATCTCATCAAATCCAACTTCAATTCTAGCAATATTTTCATGTATTCTTACTCTAAACTGATTAAATCCTAGATCTGCTAAATATTGCTCGCTCATTTCTATTTTTGTAAGAAGTTCTTTAGTAATTCTTGTATTGTATGGGACTCTAGTTGCAAGACATGCAAAAGCCGGCTTATTATATGTTTTTAGTCCCATTTCTTTCGATAATACTCTTATATCTTTTTTAGTTAAATTGCACTCTTTTAATGGACTTATAATATTTAATTCCTCTAGTGCTTTTAGCCCTGGCCTATAATCACCTAAATCATCTATATTTGTTCCATCTAGTACATACTCTATATTATTATCTTTTGCTATCTTTTTAATAGTATTAAACACATATTTTTTACAATGATAGCATCTATCTTTTTTATTTTCGATAAACTCATCTAATTCTAAATTATCTATATCTATAACTAGGTGCTTAACACCAAATTCATTTGCGTACTTTTTTGCTTCGTTTATTTCCTTTTCACTATGCATCATAGCATTTAAAGTTATAGCCACTACTTTTTCACCTAATACATCTTTAGCTACTTTAAGTAAAAAATTACTATCTACTCCTCCAGAATAAGCTATAGCTACATTGTCTAATTTAGCTAATATATTTTTTAATTTTTCTAGCTTATCATTTAATTCCACAAATACACCTCTCCCTTATTTAATAAATTAATTATATATAATGTTATAATATAAAGCAAACTTTAATTTCTCTTTACTTTAAAATTGAGTTTTTTATATATTTATTGTAATATTAAAATAGTAAAGGGGGAGGGATGACTATTATGAATTATTATGACATCTTACAAAATTTTCTTAGATGTAACAAAAACATAAAGTTAAAATTTAAAGAGGATAAAAAAACATTAGATATATGTAACTATAATAACACTATACTTTCTTTAGAGTTACAAAATAGCGACATGAAACTTAATGCTAAAGTAATTTACGAAAGTATTATTAATTTAGATAATTTAACTATATATATTCCTAAAATATATGTAAAAGAAAACTAGAATATAATTAATTTATCCCAGAGTAATATTTCTCTGGGATTTTATTAATTAATCTATTACTTATTCCTTCTTGTATATAACTATAAAAGCATCATTAAATCCTTTTTCTTTTAACTCTTCTATTCTTTTTTCAGCATTCAATCTATTATTATATGAGCCACATACTACCCTATATAAAGTATCCCTATTATCTATAGGTGTTATAGGTTTATTAACATCATTGTCAACTGGAGTATACGTTATATTTAAATATCTACATATGCCTCTTGCTATCCCATCTGCTAATGCTTCTTGCTTTTGAGTAAGAATTTTGTAATCTTCCTGATTATCTATAAAAGCAAGCTCTATAAGACATGCTCTCATATTAGTATTTCTTATTACATAAAAATTAGCAGTCTTTACTCCTCTATTTTTAGTATATGCTTTGTTTTTTAGCAATTCTTCATGTATATAATTTGCTAAATCCTTAGTTGATGATGTATGAGAGTACGTCTCTATACCGTTAGCTGTGCCATTAAATGAATTACAATGAATAGATACAAAACAGTCTGCACCCCAACTATTTGCATCACTAACTCTATCTTCTAAAGATATTGTTTTATCTTCAGACCTACTTAACCTTACTTCTATTCCTTGTTTCTTTAATAATTTCTCTACCTTTTTAGATACTTCTATATTTATATTTTTTTCATATAGATTATTAATACCAATAGCTCCACTATCATTTCCACCATGACCTGGATCTATATATACCTTTTTTACCATAATTAATTCTCCTTTTATAGTACTTAAGCTATAGTAAATAGCCCTATACATTATATGATTTAGGTATATAATTTGACATTATTTTTAATACAAAAAGCCGTGTTATAAATTATACAACACAGCTTTTGTTTTATAGTAATTTTTCTTTCCATTCCTCTTCTTTAAAACCTACCACAACATGTTTTCCATCAAATGCTATAGGCCTTTTTATAAGCATTCCATCGCTAGATAATATATCTAGTAATTTATCATCATTCTCAGTTTTAACTACATCTTTAAGCCCTAGCTCTCTATATTTTACACCACTAGTATTAAAGAATTTTTTTAATTCATATCCACTTAGTTCATACATTTTTTTTAATTCTTCTTTAGTTGGAGGATTTTTAACTATTTCAATATCCTCAAATTCTAAGTTATTTTCCTTAAGCCAAGCCTTGGCTTTTCTTACAGTCGATCATTTTGAATATCCATATAATTTTATCATTTGTCTCACCCTTTTAGTTAACATTTTATTTTATATTTACCCAACAGCTATACTTTTAATCAAACTTATTCCATGGAACTACTTCTACTTCCCCAAACCATCTTTCATTTAGTCTATTAGAAAATTCTCCTTTATATCCTATAAAAGATAATACTATTAGTTCTAAATACTTTGTCCCTATTTGTATTATATTCCACATATCCTCAACACTAAGATTTGCTCTATTATCTCTTCTGCTTGGATGCACTATTTTATTTCTAAAGTATATTACTAGATCTACCCCATCATCAAATCTTGTTTTAGTCCAATCATCAAATAGATCTAATTCTTCCATTCCATATGGGATTTTACATATATCTAGTACCATTTTTATATTTTTAGCTGCACTATTTAAGTCAAATTCATCATCATTAAGTATTTGTTCTTGCTCTACAAGTATCATATAAGATAGTGCTTCTAATGCAATTTGAATTGATATTATATTATTTTCTATTGTTATCTCACCTAATGATTCTATATACCAATCTATTACATTTTTTATAACTTGTCCACAATATCCATCTTCTAGTTTTTTGCACATTAAAGACATATACTTTTCTATATTATGGTGATTTGATATAGTATCTGTCCAAGTTGGTACAAACTTAAATGGAGTTACTATGTTTTCTCTCCATAACCTATAGACATTGTTATTTCCTTGATACCCTTTAGCTAAGCATATTCCAATATGCCTTCCACACATAAAGCTAAGTGCTATTGATATCCTATCTAAAAAATCTATTATATTATTAGTTTTAAATTGTTTTTTATCTTTTCTTTGAACTCTCCCTATATGAGTTATTATACTACCAGATTTAGATTTTAGTTTTTCATTTAATTCTTTTCTATAATCATACCTTTTATCTATTGTAACTACAAAGTCATTAATTTCAAATTGAATTCTACCTGCGAACAACTTATCCACGTGTTTTATAAGTGTTCCCGGAAATTTATCTAAGTTTATTATATGAAAATCTATATAATCTACATATGCATTTTTTGACTTTATATAGCTATCATTTGTATATCCTTCTATATTAAAATCATTTATCGAATTTATACTTATCGAAATTGGCTTATATCCATAAATTTCAAGTATTGCATTATCATAATCTAAATCTAAGTCTATATCTTCATCATATGCAGAAAGTATTTGTGCTTTAAAGTTTATAGATACTGGAGGAGTCATTTTATAATACACTATTCCGCTACATTTATATTTTTTATCTAAATAAATACAAAATCTACCTTGATATATGATTATATCTTCATCTATTTTGTATCTTAAGTATTCTGAAGATATAGCACTGTTTATTTCTTTCATAATGTTTTCCTCCTTCCATGCAGTACTTCTTGATTATATCATAAATAATAAACTTTAGCTAAGATTTAAATTAATCGTTGTTATATCAATGTATATAACTATCTATTATACTAATTATCTTTTTCATTTTAACTTAAATTGATTTTATATAATATTATAGCATTTTCAATCTCTTCTTTTAAACACATATTTGAATTATTTCCTTACATAAAGATTCCCCTTAAAGTAGTGTTATCTAATAACTTTACATTCTATCTATTTTAAGGGGCTTAATTCATACTTTAAAAATTATTTTTTAATGCTGTTGATAACATTAATTTAATTCTATTTATTTGATTTATTTCACTTGCTGATGAATCATAATCAATAGCTATTATATTTGCATCTTTATACATTTCTTTTATTTTCTTTATTTGACCTTTTCCTGTTATATGATTTGGAAGGCACCCAAAAGGTTGCATGCATATAATATTTTTAATATCATCTTCTAATAACTCTAACATTTCTCCTGTCAATAACCAACCTTCTCCTGTTTGATTTCCTAATGATATTACATTTTCAGTATACTTAGATATAGTTCTTATATTTTTTGGAGGAATAAACCTTTTGCTTTTCATTAATTCTTTATTATAAGTGCTTTGATAAATATTCATTGTATTTATAAATAAATTTCCTAATTCTTTATTTATCCATTTTCCCTCTAAATATTTAAATTTATATTCTGCATTTAAACAACAACTAAGTAAAAAGTTAGATAGCTCAGGTACTACTGCTTCTCCACCTTCAGATTCTATAATATCAACTAAATAATTGTTTGCAAGAGGGTGAAATTTTACTAATATTTCTCCTACCAATCCAACCTTAGGCTTTTTTGTATCTATTAACTCTAAATTATCAAAATCATATATTATACTTTTTATATTTCTCTTAAACTCTAATATACTAGCTTTTTTTAATGATTCTTTGCATATGCAAACCCATTTATTATACAATTTATTAGCACTGTTTATATATTTTTCATAAGGTCTTGTTCTATATAAAACTTTCATCAATAAATCTCCATATATACAAGACATTAACAATCTATTAGCCATACTAAGTGTAATATGTTTTGATAATCCGTTTTTCTCTATTCCATTTACACTTAAGGATATTACAGGTATATCTTTGTATCCAGAATCATAAAGGGCTTTTCTTAAAAATCCTATATAATTAGTAGCTCTACATCCTCCACCAGTTTGTGTTATAGCTACAGAAGTATTATTTAAGTCATACTTACCAGTTTTTAACGCTTCTATAATTTGACCTATAACTATTATTGCAGGGTAACATGCATCGTTACTTACATATTTTAATCCTTCATCTATTATTTCTCTTTTTATATTTTCTAAAATAACCAAATTATACCCACTTAAATTTACTGTTTCTTTAAAAAATTGAAAATGTATAGGTGACATTTGAGGTACTAATATAGTATGTTTTTTATTTATTCTACCTTTTTTATATTCGATATGATCATTTTCTATATATTTATTATTTTTTCTTTCTTCTATTGCAGCTTTTAATGACCTTATCCTTATCTTAGCTGCACCTAGATTATTTCCCTCATCAATTTTTATAACTGTATGAATTTTAGATTTCTCATTTAAGATTTCTTTGACTTGATCTATTGTAATAGCATCTATACCACATCCAAATGAATTTAGTTGAACAAGTTCTAAATTAGAACTTTCTTTTACAAAACTTGCTGCTTTATACATTCTATGGTGATATACCCACTGATCAACTACTCTAAGTGATTTATTTATTTTAGATAAGTGACATATAGAATCTTCACTTAATACATTTATTCCTAAAGAGTTTATAAGTTCTGGTATTCCATGATTTATCTCCGGATCTATATGGTATGGCCTTCCACATAAAACTATACCTTTTTCATTTTTATCATAAATCTCTTTTAAGGCTTTTTCTCCCTCAATTTCTATATCTTTTCTGTATCTCTCTTGTTCTATATATGCCTTATCTAGAGACTTTTCTACCTCAGTCTTAGATATATTAAAGTACTTAAATAGTTCTTCATATAAGTTTTTAATAAGTTTCTCACGATTATTTAGACTTATAAAAGGATTAATATAATTTATATTTTTTATTTCATCTATATTATTTTTTATAACTTCTGAGTAAGATATAACTATTGGGCAATTATAGTTGTTGTCACATCGTTCATCTTCTTTTTTTTCATTAACTACACAAGGATAAAAAATATATTTTATATCTTTTTCTATTAAATCTTTTATGTGCCCATGTACCATCTTAGCTGGGTAGCAAATTGTGTCTGATGTTATAGATGATATTCCTTTTTCATATAAATCTTTTGATGAACGTTTAGATAAAACTACTCTAAATCCCATATTTGTAAAAAAAGTATGCCAAAATGGATAGTTTTCATATATATTTAATACTCTTGGAATACCTATTTCACCTCTAAATGCTTTAGATTTTTCTAATGGCTTGTAGTTAAATATTCGATTATATTTATATTTATAAAGATTTATCTTATTTTCTTTTATTTTATTATCATTATATAAAGCTTCTCCCCTCTCGCATCTATTTCCTGATATGAATAATTCATCATAAAATTTATTTATTGTTAATAAACAATTATTTGAGCATCCACCACATCTTGAAGTTTTTGAACTAACTTCTATGTTTTTTACTTTGTCTAAATTAAGTAAGGTGCTTTTATTGCTACCATTATGCATATCCATTGATATTAAAGCACATCCAAAAGCCCCCATTAACCCAGCTATAGATGGTCTTATTACCTCTTTGTTTATTATCTTTTCAAAACTTCTAAGTACTGAGTCATTATTAAATGTACCTCCTTGGACAACTATATTACTCCCTAAATTATCAAAATTATTTTCTTTAATAACCTTATATAATGCGTTTTTTATTATGGAATAGGAAAGACCAGCTGATATGTCTGCTATGCTAGCACCTTCTTTTTGTGCTTGCTTTACCTTTGAATTCATAAATACAGTACATCTTGAACCTAAATCTACTGGTAATTTAGATAATGTTCCTATTTTTGCGAATTCTTTTATGTCTATAGACAATGATTCTGAAAAATTTTCTAAAAATGAACCACATCCAGATGAGCATGCTTCATTTAATATTATATTATCAATTACACCATCTTTAATTTTTAAACACTTCATATCTTGCCCACCTATATCTAATATGAAGTCAACTTTATCATTAAAATACTTTGCTCCTTTATAATGTGCTATAGTTTCTATTTCCCCAAAATCTATACCTAATGCCTTCTTTATAAGACCTTCACCATAACCTGTTACTGTTGAGTAACATATATTAGCTTTTTTAGGTAATTTGCTATATATATCAATTAAAACTTCTTTGACTGTATCTAAAGGTCTTCCATTATTACTACTATAGTGACTATATAATATATTTTTTTCTTCATCTATTAAAACTACTTTTGTTGTAGTTGACCCTGCGTCTATACCTAAATAACAATTCCCTACTACTTTTTCTATATCTTTATATCCTATATCTTTTTTGTTATGCCTTTTTAAAAATATTTCATATTCATTTTTATCTTTAAATAGTGGCTCTAATTTACTTATTTTATTTATACCTTCTTTATCCAAATTCTTAATTTTATCTATCAATGATTCAAGGTTAACTTTGCTACCTTTTTTTGATATTAAACTAGCTCCCATACATACATAAAGTTGGGCATCCTTAGGAAATATTATATCTTCTTCATCTAAATTTAACACCCTCTTAAAAGCATATCTTAGTTCTGATAAAAAATATAATGGTCCTCCTAAAAAAGCAACCTTACCTTTTATCTCTCTCCCACAAGCTAATGCACTAACAGTTTGTATAGCAACTGCATTAAATATACTCATTGCAATGTTTTCTTTTTTAGCTCCATCATTTAAAAGAGGTTGTATATCTGTTTTTGCAAATACACCACATCTTGATGCTATCTTGTAAATCGTATCATAATTTTTTGCAAGTTCATTTAATCCATTAGAGTCGGTCTGTAAAAGATATGCCATTTGGTCTATAAATGCACCTGTTCCTCCTGCACATATACCATTCATCCTTTGATCTATTCCATCTGTTAAATAAGTTACCTTTGCATCTTCTCCTCCCAATTCAATAACCACATCAGTTTCTGGATAAAAATACTTTATAGCTTCTGTAGATGCTATTACTTCCTGTATAAAATCTATTTTTAGTCTCTTAGCCATATCGATTCCACATGACCCTGTTATTGCTACAGTTATTTCTCTACCTTCTAGTATACTTTGCACGTCTAATAATGTATCTAAAACTGTATTTTTTATACTTGACAAATGTCTTTTATAATTTTTATATACAATATTATTATCATCATCAAATACCACAACTTTGACTGTAGTTGAGCCAATATCTATACCTAATGAAAATAATCTATTCATGTTAAATCCCCCATATTTTCTGTTTATCTATTATTAAGTTTTATGCTTTTTTAGATATTTATATGTAGCCAAAATTTATAAGTTTTTTAAGTTGATATTTATATATATACATAAAAAATTCGCTTCGCTCATGTCTCCAACGACTTCGTTCGTTGCTTAAAAATTATTTTTGAGCTACTGTATATGCGGATATCTTTACTTTTTCTAAATATGTTACTATAACTTTAATTCATAGATTATCCACAACTTTCAAGTAAATATATTACATTAATAAGTAAAAAAGCACACTTATTTAGTGTGCTAATAATTTAATACTCTTATAGCTATATTTGAGCAATGATCTGAAATTCTTTCTAAGTTTGATACTAAATCTAGATATAATATCCCAGAGTCTATCTCACATGTATTATTGTTTAATCTGTATATATGATTTGCTCTTATTGATTTTTCTATATTGTCTACTTCTTCTTCTGTTTTAATTATTCTTTCAGCTATTTTTTTGTCTTTTTTATTTATAAGAATTAAAGCATCTTCATAATTTTTTTTGACTTTTTCAAACATTTCTTCAATTTCTTTTTGACCATCATTGGATATGCTTACATCTTTATCAATTGCTATCTCAGCAAGTTCAGCTATATTTTCAGAATGATCTCCTATTCTTTCCAAATCATTTATAGTGTTAAATAAATTATCTACCTCTTCTACTGAGTTACCAGTTAAAGATGTCTTAGACAATTTTAATAAATAGTTTAATATATTTCTTTGATAATCATTTATATCTTTTTCAATTTTAAATGTTTCTTCTACATCTTTTTTAGATTTATTTAAAAATGCACTCATAGATGAATTTAAGCATATATTTGTTACTTTAGCCATTTTATTAGTTTCTTTTAATGTATTTGCAAATGCTATTGATGGTGTTTCTAACATTCGCTCATCTAAATAAGTTTTAACTTCCTTTTCTTCTTCAGTTTGAGGAACTATCTTCATAGCTAATTTTACAATATACTTAGAAAATGGTAAAAGTATTATAACTGTTACTATATTAAATAATGTATGTGCATTTGCTATTTGTCTTGCTACATCTGTTGGATTAATTCTTGTTACTACTGCAACTATTGGCTTGTTTAATATTAATAAAAACATTAGTGTACCCAAAATATTAAATAATAAATGCATAATTGCTGCTCTTTTTGCATTTTTGTTAGCACCTATACTAGACAATAATGATGTAACACAAGTACCTATATTATCTCCATAAAGTATAGGAAGTGCAGATTGAAGTGGTATAATTCCTTGTGATGCTAATGCTATAAGCATCCCCATTGATGCACTTGAACTTTGAACTACCCCTGTTATTATAAGACCTAACAGTACACCAAGTAGTGGTCTATGACCAAAATTAACAAGTGCATCTGTGAATCCTTTATATTCAGCAAGAGGGCTGACAGCATCTTTCATAAACTCCATACCCGTAAATAATATACCAAATCCAAGCAATATCTCTGCTATATTTTTAGTTTTACTTTTTGATGAAAATAGATAAAGTGCTATACCTATACCTAAAGTTATAGGAGCAAGCCCCTCTAAATTAAAACTTACTAATTGAGCAGTTATAGTTGTACCTATATTTGCTCCCATTATAACTCCTATAGCTTGAGATAACGTCATTATACCTGCATTTACAAAACCAACTACCATAACAGTAGTAGCACTAGAGCTTTGTATTATCGCAGTTACTCCTGCTCCAACTAATACTCCAAGTAAAACATTACTTGTTAAAAGCTCTACTATTTTCTTTAGTTTTTCCCCAGCTGCTTTTTGAAGTCCATTACCCATTAATGTCATACCATATAAAAAAAGTCCTAGTCCTCCTATAAGACTTATTAGTATCTCCAAATTAATTCCTCCTTTGGTTAAACATCATTCTATATATATTTTTCTCCTTTTTCCATTTAATAATTCACTCTAATTTCTAAAGCTACATTTTATTGATTAGAATAGTAATTATATTTTTAGGTTAAATTATTATTGTTTAATAAATTATTTAAGGAGGACTATATGACTAGAAAAAAAGCTTGTAAAGCCCCTCAACAAAGTAAAAATGTTGCAAGTTCAAGTCTAGAAATAGCTGAAGAACTTAATATATCACCAAGATTAAGACCTAGCAAAACTGGTTCTGTTAGTCAAAATACATCTAGACCTATAAAGCCTGGAAAGAAGTAATCTAAAATATAAAATTTTTATGGTGCAGGATTACTAATCAATATAATTTTAAATATCCTAATACAAATAAAAATAGACTTAGATATCATCTAAGTCTATTTTCTATAAATTTTATGAAATTAGCATAAATATAAAATGAGAAGATACACCTGCACATATTCCACCTATCGTATGTGAAATTATTGCTTTACTAGTTAGTCCTCTTGCATTTAATGCATCCATCATACCTACATGAGTACTTAAGTATCCACTCCAACACATTCCCATGGCCGTAAATACGGCTATATCATTAGGAGTTATAACATTATCTTTGATAAACTGTGGTACTAAACTCATAGCTGCACCAACTGCACCTAATGATGTTATAGGAAATGCTATAGCTTGTGCTGATGTAAATCCAAACAATGGTTCTAATATAAAGTTTAGCTTCTTTCCTATTACAGGTAAAAGAGCTATACCTTCATATGCTGCCCCTGTATATACTTCTTTACCGGTATTTGGATCTATACTTGGGCCAAATGTAAGTAACATTACTAATGTACATACTATTAAAACACCTGGTATTATAGCTAATCCTAATTCTACACCTGATTTTCCACCTTCAAGTATTGCATCTAGGACTCTTTGGAATATATTTCCATCTCTTATTTCTCTATACTCTTCTATCTTAGAATTTTCTATTTCTAAACTAGTATTATCTATCTCATCTTTATAGTATTTTTTTGTAAAGTGCAACATTATTCTAACACTAATTATACTACCTATTATGGCACCTATATTTCCTACTAACGCCGGAAGTACATATTTTTCACCCTGAGATATCATAAATGTTGTAACTATAAGACCCATTCCAAAAGATGTACCCAAATTACAAAGTGCTGGTACTTGGTACTTTTTAAAATACCTAGTAAAAGATTTATCCTTGCTAAATGATATGATTGCTGGATTATCAGATAAATAAGTAGTTACAGCTCCTGCTATACTAGCTCCTGGAAGTCCATATAAAGGCTTCATAAAAATAGCAAATATTTTATTAAGTAGTGATATTACTCCAAATTCTGATAATAATGCACTTAGTGCCCCTGCTAAAACAGCCATTGCCATTATTAAAAATACAGTATTTAATAATAAATCGTGAGCAGTGTTCATTATGACTTTAAACATTATACCTGCTCCCATGATACTTGCTACATAGGTAAATCCGCCTAATAAGATAGCTAAAAATACAAATGTCTCTAGATTTACCGACCTGACTTTCCTTTTAGTTGTAGTATTTTGCATACAAATCATCCCCTATGTAATTATTATCTGTGTCTTTTAAACTTAAAATTATAAATTTAAAGAATATTTTTTATTATTCTATAATATATTAAATTTATTTTTATGTAAATATTTATTTTTTCTTTGCGATAATTTGCATTTATATTTATTAATAAAAAAGTACTACCATATGGTAGTACTTTAAACATTTACATTTATATATTAATTTCTACTTATTATCTATTATAGTTTTTGTTGTATCTAAATCTTTAGCTAAGCATTTTTGACTATTTATTCTTTCACTTACTAATAAGTAGTTGCTTATTCCTTTTAATGTTTTTGCTAATTTATTTATCATTGCCATTTTTAACTCCCCCTTTATGTTTTCTACTTAGGATATTGTATACAATATACTGTATCAAGTCAATACTTTTATTAAAAGTTTATTTTTTATCAAATTTTTTATGCCAAACTTAATCAATTTAACTTATATATACAATATTATTTTATATTTTTGACTTTTAGTTTATAATAAAGGTTATAATATAAAAGTTAATTTTCATAAAATGAGGAGGTACGTCATGTCTTGTCCAAACTGCAAGTGCAATAAATCAAAAATAAGTAATGATGAATATGAAGAATTAAAAGAATATTTCAAAGATGAGATACAAGATTATAAAATTGTTGATTATATAAAAGATAATGGTAATCATAGTTCTTATGTTGAGGTAGAACTTGAAGACTATATCGTTGAAATTGAGGATATAGATACTGATAATTTAAATTTAGATAAAGTAATAGATGCTTTAATAAGAAATAGTGTTAAATAATTAAAAGTAGACTAATTTTAGTCTACTTTTAATTATTTTTCTCTGAATCTATTTTCATTTTTAATATTTCTAATTGACTTTTATATGCTACTAATTGTATTTCTATTTTTTCTTTTTTAAGCTGTATATTCTTTTTAGTTTTTTCACTTTTTGCATTTCTTATTTCATCTTCCATTTTAGTACTCATAGCTTCAAGTACATATACAGTCTTTTGTAATTTCTCATATACAGCCCTAGGATTATTATTTTGCTCACTTTTTCTCTCTAATATAAACATTATCTTAAAGTACATAAATGCAACAAAAATATTTATTACATTATCTAGTAATTCTTGTGTCATACTATCACTAATTATTGCTACTAAAATAAAAGATGCTATATTAAATAAAAATAGTGTAGTTAACTTATTTTTATTTTTGCCATAGTTATAATCTTCTTTATATCTAGCTAGTCTATATGGAATAGCTATTGTGACTATCGGTGATAAAAACAGTATATTTCCTTCTAATATAGCGTATATAACACTTAGTGCGGTTAAAAGCATTATGGCTTTATTAGTTATATCTACTTTTTTCATATATTTCTCCTTTTTGGATATTAAAAATACCTCCTTGCACAAAGTATAAAATACTCTGTGCTTAGAGGGTATTAATTTATTTACCATACATAGTTTTTAATTGAGCTTGTATGTCTTTATTTTCTAAGTATTCATCTAGCGTAGTTTTTCTATCCATAACACCACCTGGAGTTATTTCTATTATTCTATTTGCTAGAGTTTGTATCATTTCGTGGTCATGAGAATTAAATATTAATACTCCTGGGAACTTTTCTAAACCTTTGTTTACAGAAGTTATACTTTCAAGGTCTAAGTGGTTAGTTGGGTCATCTAAAACTAATACGTTAGCGTTACTTAACATAAGTTTTGATAACATACATCTAACTTTTTCTCCTCCTGATAAAACTTGAGCTTGCTTTAGAGCTTCTTCTCCACTAAATAACATTCTACCTAAGAATCCTCTTATAAAACTTTCACTCTTTTCTTCAGAATATTGTCTTAACCAATCAACTAATGAGTATTCTACACCATCAAAGTATTGATTGTGATTTTTAGGTAAGTAACTTTGAGAAGTTGTAACTCCCCACTTAAATGTTCCACTATCAGCAGTATCTTCACCCATTATTATATTGAATAATGTAGTTATAGCTATTTCGTCACCCATAAATGCTACTTTATCATCTTTATCAAGTCTAAATGATACATTATCAAGTACTTTAACACCATCTACAGTTTTAGTTAATCCTTCAACTTCTAAAACCTCATTTCCTATTTCTCTCTCAGGTGTAAATCCTACATATGGATATCTTCTTCTTGATGGTTGTATTTCTTCAACTTGTATTTTTTCTAATTGTTTTTTTCTAGATGTTGCTTGCTTTGCTTTAGAAGCATTTGAACTGAATCTTGCGATGAACTCTTTAAGTTGAGCTATTTTTTCTTCAGCCTTTTTATTTTGATCCTTAGCAAGTTGTAATGCTAATTGGCTTGACTCATACCAGAAATCGTAGTTACCAACATACATTTGTATCTTACCAAAATCAACGTCAACTATATTTGTACATATTTGATTTAAGAAGTGTCTATCATGTGATACAACTATAACGATAGAATCTTCAAGTCCCATTATAAACTCATTTAACCAGTTTATAGATTGGAAGTCTAAGTGGTTTGTAGGTTCGTCCATTATTAGTATCTCAGGCTTACCAAATAATGCTTGAGCAAGTAATACTTTAACCTTTTCTCCACCTGTTAATTCTTTCATTTGCTTATAATGTACCTCTTTAGGTATACCAAGACCCATTAAAAGTCTCTCTGCATTAGTCTCTGCATCCCATCCATCAAGTTCGGCAAATTCACCTTCAAGTTCAGCAGCTTTTATACCATCTTCTTCAGTGAAATCAGGCTTCATGTATAATGCATCTTTTTCTTTCATTATAGAATATAGTCTTTCGTGTCCCATTATAACTACATCTAAAACTGTATCTTCTTCATATTTGAAGTGGTCCTGTCTAAGTACTGACATTCTTTCTTTTTCAGTTATTGAAACACTTCCTGTGTTTGGCTCTATATCACCAGCTAATATTTTAAGGAAAGTTGATTTTCCTGCACCATTAGCTCCTATTATCCCGTAACAATTTCCTTTAGTGAATTTTAAGTTAACATCTTTGAATAACTCTTTATCACCAAATCTAAGTCCAACATTTGTAACTTGTAACATTAATGTGTATTCCTTTCTTTCTTTCTTTAATTTTCGTAAATTACATAACATTTTTATAATATAATAAATATTTAATTTAGTCAACTGATGAGTACTACACCTTAGCAAAATTACAGGCTGGATATGTGCAAATATCGCAATTCATACAAAGTCCACCATGCCCATACATTGCTATATCTTTTTTAGTTAATTTTTCATCTACTAGTACTCTTGGTAAAATAACATCAAATACTGTTGTTTTATTATACATTGCACATCCTGGTATCCCCATTATAGGTATATCACCTTTATATGCTAATAAAAACATTGCCCCAGGAAGTATTGGTGAACCATAGGTTATTATACTTGCTCCACTTTCTTTTATAGCAGTAGGTGTTACATCATCTGGATCTACACTCATACCACCTGTGCAACATATAAGTTCTGCACCTTGATTTATAAAATCTTCTATAGCATTTTTTATCATAATAGTATCATCTTTACATATAGCTTGACCTATAACTTCACACCCAAACTTTTCAACCTTTTCTTTTATAACAGGTCCAAATTTATCTACTATTCTTTTATAAAATACTTCATTTCCAGTTGTAACTATACCAACCTTCTTAGGTTTAAACTCTACTACATTTACGATTTTTTTATTACCTACTATATTTTTTGCTTCGGTTAGCTTATTTTTATCTATTAGTAAAGGAATCACTCTTGTTCCTGCTACTTTAGTTCCTTTATTTACTATAAAATTATTATGTAGGGTAGATAACATTATATCATCTATCATATTAAGTTCTAATAATGTATCTACGTCTATTTTTAAAAGTCCATATTTATTTGATATAAAATCTATTTTACCTTCTTTTATATCACTAAAATCTAAATTTTCTCCTGCTGTTAAATCTTTTAAGAATATAGCTCCATCATTTTCATGAACCATATCTTCATTTTTTTCCCAAACATATAGATGATCTTTACCTAATGATAGTAAAACTTCTATATCTTCTTTTTTTACTATATGACCTTTTTTAAAAGCAACCCCTTTAAACTCACCTGGAATTATCTTTGTTATATCATGACAAAGTATATGTCCTATAGCATCTACTGTTTTAATCTTTTTCATATATTCCCCCTAATTGTATATAGTCTTTTTTTGTGTCAATATCAAATAACATATACTCACTGACATCTACATATTTTATTTTACATGAATTAGTTATAACTTTTTTACCTTTTTCATCTTCTTTTAAACTTAATAATTCCTCTCTTTTATACTCTGGAAATATTACAGGATTTCCTTTTCTATCTTTATATCTTGGAATTATTATAAAATCTTTATTTTCATTAAATTCTTCTATCATTTTATTTATATATTTGCTATCAATTAAAGGTTGATCTCCTACAAAAAACATATATCCAAAGGATTGCTTGCTATTATTTATACCTAATCTTATAGATTCACTTTGACCTATATAATTTTTTTTATTTTCTATATATTTATAGTTGTATTTTTTTGAAATATCCTTTATTTCATCATATGAACTAACAACTATAACTTCTTTAAATTCAACTTTTGATATTTCATCAAATACATATTCTATTATAGTTTTATCTTTGTATTTTAGTAAGAGCTTATTTTCTCCCATTCTTTTTGATAGCCCTGATGCCATTATAATCGCTGTTATCATTTTTTATATCCTTATTAATTTATTAAAAAGTTTATTTTTATACAAATATAAAACACTAATTATTTATGATATTAAAATAAATCTTATATTCTATACACAATAAAATAAATCATTTAATATACTTCCATATATTATTTTTATATTATGTTCATGTTTATTAATACTGTTAATAAGATTTTTTGCTATATCTAAATGCTTTTTTGTTTCTACTTTATTAATTAATAATATTTTTTCACAATTGATATTTTTAAACATACCATTTTTATTTATTACTATATCAACCATATTTTCTATAGTTACTTTATTTTTAGTGTTTGTTAATTTTTCAAATTCTTTAAGTCTATGTATATTTTTATCGTTTATACACATATCATAAGAAGTTATATCTAATACCCCTATAACTTTCGTGGTTTTAGGATATACTACCGGCTCGTTTATATTCCATCCTTTAAGCTTTTTTCTCTTAGAACCATCACCTTCTATTAAAAGAACATCAAAATCACCTTTGATCTTATCTAAATCATAAAAATCTAGCCCTATTATCTTATTATCTAAATTTATATATGATCCAACAATAACGACTCTTTCTTTTTCACATTTTTTATATTTTGCACTATCTAATATGTACATATTGTCATATAATTCTTTTGGCGGTACATATATTTTTGTTGTTGTGCTTATAAGTATTTTTTTGCTATTAATGCTAGATGCCAACTTATTTATAAGTGAGGTTTTTCCTCCAGCTCCTATTACTGTTATAATCTCTTGTTCTCTTAAGTTTAATGCTTCTTTTAAATTCATATCTACCCTAACTTTATATATTTATAAACTTTTATTTAATATTTTTTTAATGTAAAATAAAGAATCCATAGAATAATTATAACATTATTCTATGGATTTATACAGATTAATTACATACTAATCCTATTTTTATTTTATCTTTTGTTTGTTCTTTTACATACAATGAGAAAATGCTATCACAAGAATTTTCGCTTTTTTCTTTTATAATAGTTAATATATCATTTACAACAAATATCATTTCATCTTCTTTGCAATAATTAGATCCCATTTCAATAAATATTATTTGCTTTTTATTTAAAAGTTCATTATGTGATCCACTTACATTTTCTAGTAAATTTCTTACCATGTCTTCTTTAGATATGTCTTTACCAAACTCTTTATAAGAATATTTTATTCCACCATCTGTACATAAAGTTTCTTTTAAATCTGTTAAGTCTAAGTTTATCATGCATTGATATGATATAGATTCAACTAACATATTTACTAAATTTATAAATTTATCCATTGAAGCTTCATCTACTTTAAATTCTCTATTTATATTTACTTCGTCTTTATTTTCTTTATTAGAAGAATCTATTCCTATACTTAATATTCTTCTTTCATCTGCCATATATCCTATTGCATTGACTATCTGTAATGCCTTTTTATCTTCACTATTATAAGTTAAAAATAATAAGTCTACTCCATCTAATAATTCTCTAACATAATCCTTATCTACATCTTGATTTATAGATATTTCTTCTATATCCATATTATTTTCTAATTTAAATTTAATAGAATTTAATGTATTTATTCCATCATTTCCTATACCTATTATTTTAGCTTTTTCTAATTTTTCTTCTATATTCATAATATCTCCTTAATCAGATTACTTTAATAGTTTAAGATATTTATTTTCTAATATCTTAAATAATGGAACACCAATTATAGTTATTACTACAAATTGTCCAAAACCTACTTGTAGCATTGAAAGTATAAGAGGCACACCAAATAATTTATTTAGCATAATACCTATTATTATAGCATTTACTATTGTTGGCCATAATGATGCGATTAGTACATAACCTTTTTTTCCTTTCATTGTTTTACCTGTTAGGTAAACTAAGTATACACTTATAAATGTTGCCAAAGTTCCAAATATAATATCAGGAACACCATAAGGACCTATTACATTAGCTAAAAAACATCCTATTGTCAAAGCTAATATGTATTCCTTACTTATAAGTGGTAGTAGTGTCATAACCTCAGCTATTCTAAATTGTATTGTTCCATAACTTATAAAACCAAAAGCTAAAGTAACTGCTGCATAAACACCTGCTACTACTCCAGTTTTAACTATCTTTTTAGTGTTGTTTCTCATCTTTTTTCTCCTAAGTGCTTATTATTTATAGCCTAATCTACTTGGAAAAAATAAAAACCGTAGAAATTCTACAGTTTTAATGGCAGTTAATTAAATGCCTATTTTAACCGTAGTTTTTTTTATAGACAGGAGGCTTTCGAACTGTCTTTTTAAGGTTACTTACGATATTATATAATATATATTTTTTTATTTCAAATATTTTAATATTACTTTAATATGTTTTTAGCTTCAATCATTCTTTGAAGTGCTGTTATTATAACTATAAACGAAAATATATTAACTACTATACCTAAATAACTTTCAAAAATCATCATAAGAGATAACATTATAAATCCTTCACTTCTTTCAGCTACTCCTGCTTGATAATAAAATGATTTTATTCCGCTTTTTTCACTAACTGCACCAACTGTTAAAAATATTACCATTGATATTAATATACAAGCTAATAATACAATAATATTTAATCTTATCTCTTCAAATTTTAGTGCACTTACAAATATTATACCTATTTCTACTATCCTATCAAACGTAACATCTAACACTGTTCCAAAACTAGATGATGAGTCTGTTTTTCTAGCTATACTTCCATCTACTGCATCTAAGTATCCAGATATCCAAAGTAGCATTACAGCTAGTATATTTTTATCTAAATATAATAATACTGCTGATAATACCCCCAGTATAAGAGCTAGTGTAGTTACAGTGTTTGCGCTAATTTTTCTTTTTATAAATATATTTGCTCCAAATTCTATAAATGGATTTACATATTTTCTAGCATGTGTGTCTAACATATTATTTCCCTTCTATTTAATGTTTTTCTTCTAATTTATCTTTTAGAAATTTATTTTTTAAAAATATTGATACAGTAAATAATAATACTAAAAGAGCTATTGAAATATAAAAGCTAGTACTTTTTATATTTAAAGAAGTAGCCCCTATATTTGTAAATACTGCTATACCAGGAATAGTTCCAAATAGTGTAGATAGTATAAAATCCTTATATTTTACATTTGTAATACCTGCTCCATAGCTTATTACATCAAATGGAAATAGTGGTATTAACCTTAATAGAAATATTATATAAAATCCATTTTTTTCTATTAATCTTTCTATTTTTTCTAACTTATCGCTTGACTTTCTTTTAATTATTTCTTTTCCTAAATACCTAGCTATAAAAAATGCTATACTTGCACCTATTAAAGCTCCTATTGTTGTATATATATACCCCTTACTAAATCCAAATATTAGACCTGCTGATATTGCAAGTACTGAATCTGGAAAAAATGTTAGAGGTACTAATGAAAACATCACTATATATATAAATGGAGCTAATACACCAAATGTTTTTACATATTCTTTTATTGTATATATATCAACATTATTACCTATATATTTATTTGTAATTACTACAAAAGCTAATATCCCTATTGTGACTAGTATTTTTTTTAACTTATTATTCATATTTTCTCCTATTATTTAGTTTATATCTATTTATCCATGAATTTATACTAGATTTATTATATTGTGTAAACTTATCTTTGTTTAAATATTCTTCATTAAAAATTAAGTCTAATATATGAATTGAATTTTTCCCTCCATTTATCATAAACTTAACACATGTTTCACAGTAACATATAGTATAATCACTTTTTGTTTGAGAACATCTTTTTTCAAGTTGTTTTTTCTTATTTTCATTGTCTGTAAATATAGCTCCACAACACATAGAACTACTTCTATTTTTTTCAAATTCACTGTATTTAATTCCTAAGCTTTTAAGTATATCTCTTGCACTTATATATATAGATTCAACGCCTCTTATTGCACAAGAATCATGTATTGCAAATTCTATATTTAGATCACTATAATATCCAATTAACCTATTATCTAATCCAAATTCTCTTATGACATCTAATAAAAAATATACTTCTATATTTTTACTATTTTCACTTAAACTTTTATAACAATTAGGACATGACGTTATAACCTTTTTAACATTGTTAGTATTTAGAGTTTCATCTAAATTTTTATAGTATTTTTCAAATGATTTATAATCTTTTATCATTATACTTGGTTTATAACAACAAGAAAAAGTTATTCCTATATTTTTTATATGACCTCTTAAATAATTATATATATTTAGTATAATCTTTTCATCATACCCACTCAAACTACACCCTGGCATAAATAATACATCAGCATCTTCATCTATAAAAGTTTTTCTAAATAATTTATTATTGCTGCTAATTTGATGTATTTTATATGGTAGTTTACTCATTTTATCACCTTCCTTAAACTTATTTTAAAATAATTTTTTATATAATTTACAAAACAATATGGATTGGCTTAGCCAATCCACATTATTTTTCTTTTAAAGATTTATTTAAATTACTATTTTTTTCATTGTAAATCTTTTTAAGCATATATCCAAGTATACTTAATGCAAATAATATCATAAGGCCTGTTACTACAAATTTTAAGGAACCTGTTAACATATCTCCAACATAAGAATATATTATAGTTGCAGGAAGCTGTCCTATGCCTGTTGCTATAAAAAATGAACTAAACTTCATTGAAGTAAGACCTGCTGCGTAGCTAACAAGGTCAAAAGATATAAATGGTAGTAATCTAGCTATTAATATTGTATGTTTTCCGTACTTGTCAAAGAAGTTATCTATGTTATCTAATGCATATTTGCTTGTAAGCTTTATAACTACATCTCTACCTAAAAATCTTGCTATATAAAAGCATAATGCTGCTCCTACCATTGAACTAGTCCATGAAAGCATTGCTCCTTTTACCCACCCAAATAAAGCCGCATTAGCAAAAGTTATTAAAAATGCTGGAAGTGGTGCTGCCACTGATTGAAGTATCATAAGTAAAAAAGATATTATAGGTGCTAATATACCAAAAGATAATATATATTCTTTTATAGCATCTATGTTTAGCATACTTAAATAAAATATCATCTGATTTATACCTTTATTTATCTGCGGTATAAATAAATATATACCTATTACTAATAACGATACACCTATTTTTACTGATATATTTTTTAATTTATTATCTATTTTTATCACCTACTATGTCCTATTTATATATTTTTTATGACATTATGACCATTTATAATATAATTCATAATAATATTTAAATTTTTAAAGTCATTCTTAAATATTTTAGCATAAACAGTGCAAAATTCTTATAAATATATATATTGTAATTTTATATACCAATAACTACATATATTGATTTTTTCTATACATAATTTATATTTTACAAAAATTTATTTATATATAAATTTTGTGTAACAATTTTTATCAAGATGCATATCATAAATATTAATATGTATAATTGGAGGTTTTATGCCTAGAAATAAAGGTCTTAATAACTGTAATTTACTAGTCAATAATTGTAATTCATTTTCTAATCAAAATCTTATACTAGTTACTATATTGGCAGCAATCATAGGTCAAGAAATAGAAAACGATGAAGAATTAGCACTTCTTGGTACATTTTTTATAGTTTTAGGAGAACAGTTATCTTTAGTCTCTGAAAGTAGAATAGTATGTAGAGAAGTCAATAAAGAATTAGAAAATTTAAATGATGAAGCAGAAGTTGATGAAATTAATGAAGTATTTTAAGAAATACCTCAAGAAAAAAAGTAAAAAAAATTAAGAAAAAATACATAAAAAAATATAGTGACAAAAAATAAAAAGGCTATAATTTATGCATTATAGCCTTTTTATTTAACATTACTCTCTATAGTAATTTTTTTCTCTTGCTGTTTTTTGATCATTATTTAAATTACTATTTTTAGTTCTAGTTTTGCTGCTATAGATAGCTTCATTTTCTGATGCCATCTTAGCATTTACTTCAGTTTCATTAGCTCCATTTATACCTAATTCATGTGCTATTTCTATTTTTTCATTTTCATAATCTTGCATTCTTCTAGTGCTATGTTTTTTTTGGTTAGTCATGTTGCCACATCCTTTGGTTTTATTTCTATATATATTATTTCACTTCTATAATTTAAAATTCTTATAAAACATTACCAATTTATATATCTATCTACCATGTATATCTTTAAGCTTTTCTTTATCAACCCTTACTTCACTATCACCATATGCACACTTGCTAAATATCTTTTCTGCTTCTTCTAAGCTTAATCCTTTTATTTCCATATTCTTAGGGTCAGATTCTCCTATGTTATCTTTATCTAATCCATAGAGATAACATACTGCTTGTGGTAAAAAGCCTAGAAGTCTTGCTCCTATGCAATCTGCTGCTAGTGGATCTGTTGATGCTATAATAAGTCCTGGTGTATCTACTGCCATTCCATTATGAGGTCCTGTACCTACCATAGCTTTATCACAGCTTATTATACTTAAGTCTATAGGTATTTCATTTGCCATAGCTCTTATGAATCCATGCAAGTCCTTATGAATCCCTGTATTTTTTTTTGGATACCCATGGATTTCTGCTGGCGGCCATCCCATTGCTATATTTTTTATCGCACTTGTTATTGTTGCTTCTTCATGATGCTTTAACTGAGTAAATGATATTATTACATCTGCTTTATTTACTATTTCATTTATAGGAGTTGATTTTATTATGTCATGCTTTAGCTTTAAATCTATATATGGACCATAATTCATATCAACAAATTCTATTTTTTCTTCTTCTATTATTTTGTCATACCCTACATTTTTCATAACCTCTGTAGTCTTTTTACTTCCAGATCCTGTTGCTATATATATTTTGCTAGGTTCTTTTTCTTTTATATACTGTATAAGTGTTTTTAAAGTTTTAGGACCTACAATTCCTGCATCTTTTGGTTTGCTATCTTTTACCCAGTTAGGATTTATAACTACTACGTCTCCTTTTTTTATAATTTTATCTATTGGCAATAAATCTAAAGCTTTTTCTAATGATTTAGATTCTGTCATTGCCTTAGTTATTGAAACTATAGGTTCTTTAACCCTTCTCTCTCTTATCATAAAATCACCTCGTCTTTAGTATTTTTTTTAAATTTTAAATTTTATGTAACTAGCTATTATCATCAATATTTATATATCTATTATTTTCATATATTTAAATAAAATACTAGCAACTACTAAAGGATTCTAATTTCATATATAAAAATAGTCTAAGTTTGTATAAAACTTAGACTATTTTTACCCATTTACTTTCAAGAAGGGATATTTCATTTTTATTTTCATCAACTATTTGATGTATTGCTATTATATAATCGTCTTCATATTCTATCTGACTTTCTACCACTACTTCATTATTATATTTAAGCTGCTTTTCATAAGCTACTAAAAGTTCACTTATTCTATAGTTTTTAAGTACTTCAAAAGGCATTGAATCTATTATCCACATTATATAATGAGAATTACCTACATGTATATTTATATCTATATCAGAGTATCTTATATCAAAATTCTTAGATATATCTATTCTAGATGGTCTTCTCATTTTTAACTTATTTATCTTAACACTTCTATCCTCTTTTACTTCATATCTCTCATAATAGCTACTTGGTATACTGCAAGGCTTAGCTTTTTTTATATCTATATAAAATGCTAAAGTGTCTCCACTTAATATTAATTCTTCTTTTTCATTATATATTTTAAAGTTTCTAAGTGCATAAAACTTTCTAAATGCTTTTACATATGTTACAATTTTAAGCTTTTCTTTATAATTAGCTTTACCATGTACTTTTATATCATAATTAAATATAACCCAAGTATAATCACTTTCTTTAAAATCAGTAAATGATGCTCCTAAGCTAATATCCTGGCTAAATGCTGCATCTGACATAAAATCCATATATGACGAAAAATTACATTCGCCTCTTATATTCGTATCTCTATACGTTACTTCATATATTTTTTCAAATACTTTAGACATAATTAAAACTCCTAATACTTGTAATTATTCCTCTACTTTATTGATTATACTTCAAATTATATTCGAAATCAAATTAATATTATTTTACATAATTAAACTCAAAAACTATATATTTTACTTAGTTGCCAATTTAGTATATAATTCTATTATAGAGTAATTATTTAATATTCTATTACCAAGTTATAATATATTTATTATAATATTGTTCATATAAAAAAGGAGAGATATATATATATGGCTGTAAAAATAGTTACCGATAGTACTTCTTATATACCTAATGAGTATATACAAAAATATGACATATCTATCGTCTCATTAAATGTAGTTATGGATAATAACAGTATACGTGAGCTAGATGTAGATAACAAAGTCTTTTATGATGATATGGAAAAATGTGAGGAAATCCCTAAATCATCTCAACCATTTCCCGAAGAAATGTTAGATACATTTGAGAAAATAGTAAAAAATGGAGATTCTATTGTAGGAATATTCTTATCTTCTAAACTAAGCGGAACTTTTTCAAATGCTAACTTAATAAAGAATATGACAATTGAAAATTATCCAGATGCCGATATTACAATAATCGACTCTAAGACTACTTGTATGCAAATGGGATTTGCAGCTATTGAAGGTGCTAAAGCATCTTTAGAAGGAAAATCAAAAGACGAAATAGTTGATATAGTAAATCATACACTTGATAAAAGCAATTTCTTATTTACACCAGAAACACTGGAGTATTTAAAAAAAGGCGGTAGAATAGGTTCAGCTTCTGCCCTTTTAGGTACTTTACTTCAAATAAAACCAATTCTTACTGTTAGAGATGGTATAACTGGAGTATATACTAAAGTTAGAACTAGAAAAAAAGCAATTAATACTATTGCTAATACCGTGTTTGAAGATATCGAAAAAAACGGACTTGGAGATGTTATAGTCCATCATATAAACTGTGAGGAAGATGGATTAGAGCTTGCTAAAGCTTTAGAAGCTAAGTTAAATATTCCTGTTAAAATACAATCTATAGGGCCTATTGTAGGTGTTCATGTTGGACCTGGAAGTATAGGTATTGCTTACTTTACAAAATAATATAATTTTAGGCACTTATTATTTAATGATAGCATTTTATAAATTACATATTTTTCATTTTTATTTAAGTAAATAACTTTTAAATATTATAAAAGGTATGAAATACAAGTTGTATTTCATACCTTTTTATAATATTTATTCATATTTACAATTATTTATTCATAGCCATAAATATTTTTTCTGGAGTCATTGGTAAATCATTTATTCTAACACCTACACCATTGTATATAGCATCTTGTATAGCCGGTGCTGGAGTATTTACAACAACCTCTCCAACAGACTTAGCTCCAAATGGACCTGTTGGTTCATGAGTTTCTACAAAATCAACTATTATATTACCTACATCGCATCTAGCTGGTATTTTATATTGCATAAATGTATTAGTATCCATTTTACCTTTATCCGTATATCTTATTTCTTCAAATAATCCAAGTCCTATACCTTGTACTATTCCACCTTCAACTTGAACTTTAGCAAGATTTTTATTTATAACAGTTCCACAGTCTACTACTGCTACATAATCTATTACATCAACTTTACCGGTTTCTTTATCTATTTCAGTTTCTACAAATCCTGCTATAAATGGAGGAGGTGAAACAGGGCTACCATGAGATGCACATCCCACTAATTGATTTTTTTCAGGCCCTACGGTACAGTCAACAGCTATATCAAATACTAATATAGACTTATTTTCTGTAAATACTTTTTCCCCATCAAACTCTACATCTTCTTTATCTACACCAAGTCTAGTTGCTCCTAAACTCATTATTTTATTTCTAAGTTCATTAGCAGCTTTTACTACTGCCATACCTGTTACATATGTTGTAGATGATGCATATGAACCTGGATCATATGGAACTACATCTGTATCTGCTGCTATTACAGTTATTTTATCCATGGTAGTTTCAAGTATTTCACAAGCCATTTGAGAAAGTATAGTGTCACTTCCCGTACCCATATCCGTTGAGCCTACTAGTAATGTATAATTTCCGTCATCGTTTAATCTTATTTCAGCACTTGCTGTATCTATCCCTGCAATTCCAGAACCTTGCATAGTAAGTGCCATACCAACACTTCTAACTTTTCCATTTCCTAAGTCTTTAGATGGGTATTTTTCATTCCATTTTATAAGATTTTTCCCTTTTTCTATACACTCTTTTAGATCTACTGAATTTAAAGTCTTATCATATGCAAATGAAATTTCTCCTTCATTTACTATATTTTTAAGCCTAAGTTCAGTTGGGTCCATATTTATCTCTTTTGCTAATTTATTTATAGTAGACTCTACTGCAAAACATCCTTGAGTAGCACCATATCCTCTAAATGCTCCTGCTGGCATTTTATTAGTATATACTACATGCCCTTTAAATCTAGATGCTTCTAATTTATTGTACATTGGCATAGTTTTTTCACCTACTAATCCAAATGTAGTTGATGCATGTTCTCCATAAGCACCAGTATCAGATAATGCATCTATATCTATAACTTTTATTATTCCATCTTTAGTGGCACCTATTTTAACATTTAATTTCATAGCATGTCTACTAGTTGAACAATTTTGAGTTTCTTTTCTGTCATAAAGTATTTTGGCTGGTTTTCCAGTTTTAAGTGTAACTATTGCACTAAATATTTCAACACAAGCAGTTTGCTTACCTCCAAAACCACCACCTATTCTTGGTTTTATAACTCTTATCTTACTAGATGGTATGTTTAAAGCTCTCGATAGATGTCGCCTAACATGAAATGGTATTTGTGTAGAACTTACTACTACCAATCTTCCCATATGATCTAGGTAATTATAAGATCTATAAGTTTCCATCATAGAATGAAGTTGTGATTGAGTATAATATGTTTCTTCTATAACTACGTCACATTCATTTAAAGTTTTTTCTACATCTCCTTTAGTATAATTATGAGTTGATACTATATTTTTCTCTCTAATCATACCTATATCAAAGTTGCAATGTCTCTCTTCATCATGAACTAATATATTAGTTTCAGTTGCCTTTTCAAAATCAAGTACTGGTTCTAGTACTTCATATTCTACTTTTATCATATTCATAGCTTTAACTGCTGTTTTTTCATCCTTAGCAGCAACTATTGCAACTTCATCTCCTACATATCTAACAGTATCTTCAAGTATTAATCTATCATATGGCGATGGCTCTGGGTAAGATTGACCTGCTAGTGTAAACCTAGTATCTGGTACATCTTTATATGTAAGTACACATTCCACTCCATCTACTAATAAAGCTCTTTTAGTGTCTATATTTTTTATTTTCGCATATGCATACGGGCTTCTTAGTATTTTTACAACTAAAGCATCTTTTGATGCTAAATCGTCTGTATATACTGGTTTTCCTGTAGCTATTGCCATTCCGTCTATTTTACCTATACTTTTACCTATTATCTTCATTTAATTTACCCCCAGATAAGTTTTAACTGCTCTTAGCTGTCCCATATACCCTGTACATCTACATAGATTTCCAGTTAAGTAGTGTATTATATCCGCTTCTGTAGGATTGTTTAATTCTTCTTTCATTGCTATTACTGTCATTATAAATCCTGGTGAACAAAATCCACATTGTTCAGAACCTTCACTAACTAATATCTTAGCAAAGTCACTAGCTTCCTTTTCTAATCCTTCTATTGTTGTTATCTCTTTATTTATAGCTCTAACTGTTAAAGTTGCACAAGATAGTACTGGCTTTTTATCTATCCATATAGAACATAAGCCACAGCATCCTGTATCACAGCCTCTTTTTACACTTAAGTTCCCTAATTTTCTTAAAGTGTCTACTAAATACTCTTCACATTCTATGTCAACTTTTCTTTTTTTACCATTTACTTTAAGTTCTACTAACATTATATAACCTCCATTATAGCTCTTTTTATAAGTACCCTAGCCATAGCATATCTATATTCTTTAGATGCTTTCATATTAGTTCCAAAAGATAATTCATCAACTGCTATTTGTACAGCCTTATCTATATTTTCATCAGTTATATTATTGTTCGATAAAAACTCACTTGCATTTTTTGCTTCTTTTGCAACTTGAGGTCTAGCTCCTATACATATTTTAAATGTATTATCTAATTTTGATACTGCTACATTTACTATTGGATAGTCACTTTTAGCATTTCTTAAAGATTTATATGATGCTTTTTTATTATTCTTTTTTATGTATATCTTAGTTAATAAATCTTTTTCATAACCTTTATCTAAAAATTTATCTAAAGTCATTCTTCCTTTACTAAAAGTCTCTATTTCAGTATCTAAACAAAGTAGAGCTATTATTAAATCAGAAAATCCATACTTAGAAAATACTGTAGCACCTACAGTTACAACACTTCTAAATTGAACTCCTATTATATCTCTTACACTGTGGTTTAAAATATCACCAAAGTTATTTTTTATTATATCACTAGTTTCTAATTCTCTAAATGTTGTCATAGCACCTATTTCAACATAATCTTCATCTTCTTTTATATAATCTAGATTTAAATTAGATAACTCTATTCCTGTGCCTATTCTTTTTTTACCCATCCTTAAAAAAGCACTTCCACCTATTATCTGATTATTTTTTCTTTTCATTAATATGGCATATGCTTCTTCTATTGTTGTCGGTTGAACAATGTCTGTAAGTGTAAACATATTTCCTCCCCAATTTGTATTAGTTTTGATTAATTATACCACATTTTAGCCATTCTAGACAATAAAATTCGTTATATATACTAACGTTTATTTTCCATTTAAAAAGTAAGTTCGATTTTATTTAACTTAAAATATATTTACTATTTTTAATAAAAAAAGTCATTCTAAATATTTTTTAGAATGACCTTTAAATTTAAATATTAAGCAAAAGCTTCATTTCCTATAGCTAATTCTTTTATAGCTTCTATAACTCCATTTTCATCATTGGTTTTTGTTACAAACCTTGCTTTTTCTTTTATTTTATCCTCTGCGTTTCCCATTGCAAAACTATAGTAAGCCGATTCCATCATCTCTAAATCATTCATATGATCTCCAAATACCATAGTTTCTTCATATGATATATTAAATTTTTTTTGTATTACTTTTATAGCTTGCTTTTTATTTCCATTAGATTCACATATATCTAGACTATTAGGCCCAGACATAGATATACTTAAATCTTTCTTATAATCTTTAATATTTGTTAACACGTCTTTTATTATATTTTCATCTGCAAAAACACTAACCTTCATTATACTATCATTTATCTTGGTTATATCTTCTACAACCTCAACATCTGTATTCCATGCTTTACAAGCTATCTTAACCTTTAAACTTTCACTATATGTTTTTTCTTTTCCACAAAATATAGTATTATGATTAGCATATTTTCTTATAATGTTTGATATACTTTTTAATTTTTTCTTATCTATATAATTTTCATATAAAACTTCGCCCTTATAGACAACTAAATTTCCATTGTTAGGTGCAAGTATTATATTATCTATTATTTCTTTCTTAAATATATTAGTTAAAGACTGTATTTCCCTACCACTTACTGCTGCAAATAGTATGTTATTAGAATTAAGTTGTTCTAAAACTTCATAAAATTCTTTATCAACACATTTATTTGAGTCAAGTAGTGTCCCATCCATATCTGAACCGATTAATTTTATCATACCCTTTACTCCTTGCCATATATTTTGTAAATTTATTGTATATCACTTATACAACATTATATAATAATTATAAACTTTTAGAAAGGATTGTGCTTTATGAAAATAGTTTCATCAAAAAAAGATCTAGATATAGCCCTTAACGATAGCGAAAATAAAATTGTAGTTAGTAATTTTAAAATTGTAAATTCTTTAAAGTTGCTTAACAATATTAATATAACGCATGCACAACGAAACAGATGCAAATATACCCTAGAAAATAATATAGATGATTCGGCATTTTTAGGATTTATAGGTTTTGCACCAATAATATCTGAAATAGGAAACGTTTCATTCTTAAATTCTATGGGTATAATTTCTAGTGTAGGTTTACATCAAATACTTATAATATTAAGTCATTATACTATAAAATATGACGATAAAAACAATAATATTATATTAACTAAGATATAATAATTCATAATAAATTAATTTTAGGAGGGCTTATGATTATAAATATAACCGATTTAGCAAAAAATGCGTTAGATAATTTATTTATAGAGTATAATGTTGATTTAAAAAATATAAGACTTTATTTAAAAGAAATTGCATGACATGGACCTATATTTGACTTGGCTCTGGATGAGGCAAAAGAAAATGATAATATATTTAAAGTAGATGGGTATAATGTAATAATTGATAAGGATTTATCTACTAAATTTAGCGTTGTTAACATCTATTATAATTCATTTGAATATTATGGTAATTTTAAAATAACAACTGATTTTATATGGAAAGATGAATACCATTACTGCGATTGGTCTAAAAAATGGTAAAAAATACCCTAGCTTACTAGGGTATTTTTTATATTAGTCTTATGTCTTTATAAAATTTCTTGTTTATAAAAAGTTTAGTTAATATTTAATTTTGTTGTAATTTAAAATCCTTATTACCTAAGACTCTTATTCAAACAAGCTTAAATAGTCTTCATATCCTTCTTCTTTCATTTTCTCTTTAGGTATAAAGTTTAAGGATGCTGAATTTATGCAGTATCTAAGACCACCTTTTTCTTTAGGGCCATCATCAAATACATGACCTAAGTGAGAATTGGCCTTGCTACTTCTAACTTCTGTTCTGAACATACCATGAGAAAAATCACTTTTTTCCATTATAGAATTTTTATTTACTGGCTTTGTAAAACTTGGCCATCCACATCCTGAATCAAATTTATCTTTTGATGAAAATAAAACTTCATCACTTACTATATCTACATATATACCTTCTTCTTTATTATCAAAATACTTATTTTTAAATGCAGGTTCAGTCTTATCATTTTGTGTTACTTCAAATTGAATTGGAGTTAGTTTCTTTTTTAGTTCTTCTCTATTAAAATTATTTTTATCCCAATTTTCCTTTATAAACTTATATCTACCTGATCCTACATAATACATATAGTAATGATTTGGATTTTTCTTATAATAATCTTGATGATAGTCTTCCGCTTCGTAAAATTTAGTAGCTTCTCTTATCTCTGTAACTATTTCAGAATCAAATACCTTACTATTTTCTAGTTTTTTCTTTGATCTAGTAGCAATCTCTTTTTGCTCTTTATCATGATAAAATATTACAGTTTTATATTTTTCTCCTCTATCATTAAATTGACCATAACTATCTGTTGGGTCTATTTGTTTCCAATATATATCTAAAAGTTCATCATAACTTATTACTTCATCATCATAAGTAACTTCTATAGCCTCTATGTGGCCTGTTTTATCACTACAAACTTCTTCATATGTAGGATTTTTCGTGTGTCCTCCAGTATATCCTGATACAACTTTAAGTACTCCATCATATTTATCAAAAGGTTTTACCATACACCAAAAACATCCACCTGCAAAAGTTGCCTTTTTTATCAAACTTATCACTCCTTATAAAATGTATACGTTATTTATTCCCTTTTTCTACATTAGATAATCTCCTTTTTATATAGTCTTTTTCTAAAGATATTTTATAATCTTCATATATATTAGCACTATTATTATTTAATATATTTTTTATTTAGATTTATAAATCTTATGTAGTAGTATACAGAAAGTGTCGTTATGACCAATCCTAAAATCAAGTACATATGTATTGTTGATGTAGTCATATCTATATTTTTATTTATCTTAGATTCTTGTGGTAACTTTAAAACTATAGACATTGAGTTATTTATAATATGTAAAAAAATTGGAATTAAGATATTTTCATATTTTATATATAATATACAAAGCACCCCTCCAAACAAACTTGCAAGTATAGATTTATCTATGCTATGACCTATTCCGAATAAAATAGATGATATTAATATACCAATTTTATAATTATATTTTTTAGATATACTGATAAATAATACTTTCCTAAATATTATTTCTTCTAATATTGGTCCTATTATTGCTACACTTACTATCATTATAATAATATTTCCTGTATATATTGGATCACCTGATGATGTTAATAAGCTATTTTCATATGGTTTATAAGTTAACATAGCTATAGATATTAATAGCAATGTAACTCCTAAGCTTAACATAATGGAGTTTATATATCGTCCTATTATTTCTTTTATGTCTAATTTTTCTTTGAAATCTATGTAAGATTTTTTTATATCATCTATTGATATCCCTAAATATAATAATAAAATTATTATAGATATTACCTGAGTACAAATAATAAATACCTTATTTCTATCATCATATATAGATAGATTCATAAGAATACCTATATACTTATAATTAAAGGTTAGTACTATTAAAAATGATATTACTTGTATTAATATAAAATCTATTATTTTTATATCACTCTTTCTCCTCATAAAATGTCTCCTAGTTCATATATGATTTTTACATTTTAATACTTCCCTTTATATTATATCATTAGATATCAATTTTAAATTAATATTATTTATCATTAACTTAAAATAAAATATTACTATTGTTTATATACAAGCTACTTACCTAAATTTAAATGTATAACTTTATTTTAAATAAAAAAGAGCTTATATATTAATCTATATAAACCCTTTTTATTTATTTATTTATCAAGTTCTAAATATGCTTCTAATCCTTCTTTTAAAATTTTAGATGCCTTAGCTAAATCTTCTTTATTTAATATATATGCAAGTCTTATCTCATCTTTTCCAAGACCTTCTGTTGCATAAAATCCTTCAGCAGGACAAGGCATAACTGTTTCTCCATCTATATCAAAATCTTTCAATAACCATTTTACAAAATCATCAGCACTTTTAACTGGTAATTTAGCAACTATATAAAATGCACCAGTTGGTTTTTTACATATAACTCCAGGTACTTTTACAAGTTCATTATATAATACGTCTCTTCTTTCCTTATATTCTTTATTCACATCTTGTAGATAAGATTTATCAGTTTTATAAAGTTCTACAGCTCCTATTTGCTCTAAAGTAGGTACTGATAGCCTAGCTTGACATAATTTTAATATTTGTGCCATAAATTCTTTATTTTTAGATGCTAGTGATCCTATTCTAGCTCCACAAGCACTATATCTTTTAGATACACTGTCAACTATTATAACTCTATCTTCTACTTCTTTAACACTTCCTAAACTAGTATATTCTCCATCATATACAAACTCTCTATAAACTTCGTCTGCTATTATCCATAAATCATGTTCTTTAGCTATATCACTAATCATTTTTATTTCTTCCTTAGAGTAAACTACTCCTGTTGGATTGCCTGGGTTTGAGAATAATATAGCACGAGTTTTTGAGTCTATCTTTTCTACTATTTCTTCCTTTTTAGGTAAGTGGAAACCATTTTCTGCAAGTGTAGTTATTGGCTTGATCTCAACACCTACTGAATTTGCAAAACTATTGTAGTTTGAGTAAAATGGTTCTGGTATTAATATATTGTCTCCTTCATTACATAAAGCTATCATGCAGAAAAATAATGCTTCACTACCACCATTTAATATAAGTATATCTTCCTTTTCAAAATCTATATTATATTCATTATAGTATCTTTTTATAGCTTCTCTAAGTTCGTCTAACCCTTCTGATAAAGCATACTCTAATACATCTTCTTTGTTACTTGAAATAGCTTCAAAGAAACTTTTAGGTGTTATTATATCGGGTTGACCTATATTAAGATGATAAACCTTTTTTCCTTTTTTCTTGGCTTCTGCTGAATAAGTTAATAATTCCATTATAGTAGAAGCTGGTACTGATTTTATTCTTGAAGAAATATTCATAACGTTTGCCTCCTAATGATTCATTGTCAGTTATTTTATTTTTGATATCTAATTAACGTTTCATCTATATTCTAACATAAATATAATTTTTTTTTAATGTTTTTACATATTTACCCAAAAGTAATTATTTTCAATATATTAAGTAAATTTAGTAATATATTGAATTTTATTGTCTATATGTATATATTTATAAATGTAAGTGTAGTATTTAACTTAATAATTTTATATTAGTACTAGGAGGAATATTTATGACAAATTTAGTTAGCCCTAATTGGTTAAAAGAAAATATGGATAATAAAGACTTAGTTATAGTAGATTGTAGGTTTGACTTAATGGACAAAGAATACGGTAAAAAAAGCTACAATGAGAGCCATATAAAAAATGCAGTAAGAGTTGATATAGAAAATCAGCTATCTAGTGAGGTTAAAATCCATGGTGGTAGACATCCTCTTCCTAGTGTAGATGACCTAGTAAATACCTTTAAAAGTATAGGGATAGATAATAATTCTATAGTTGTAGCATATGATGAGGGTGATTTAGCAGGGCCTTCTAGATTATGGTGGATATTAAAGTATCTAGGTCATGATAAAGTTTATGTTTTAAACGGAGGTATAAATGAATTTAAAAGCATTGGTGGAGAAATTACTAATGAAATACCAAAAACTAAAATAGGTAACTTTAAAGCTACTGTAAACAATAATATGAGAGTTGATATGAATTATGTAAAAGAGAGATTATATAATAAGGATATTGCTATCATAGATTCCAGAGAATATAAAAGATACTTAGGTGAATTTGAGCCAGTAGATAAAAAAGCTGGACATATACCTAGTGCCAAGAACTATTTTTGGATGGATGTATTAAATAAGGACAATGAGTTTATAAACTTAAAATGTTTAGATGATTTAAAAAGACACTTTGAAAAGTTAAATGATTATAAGGAAATTATAGTTTATTGTGGTTCTGGTATAACAGCTTGTCCTAATAGTTTAGCTCTTAGTGAAGTTGGTATATGCCATAAAGTATATCCTGGAAGTTTTAGTGACTGGATAAGTTATGATGAAAATGAAGTTAGTACTTTAAGCGAATAAATTAAAAAGCATGTTAGGTAATATCAACTAACATGCTTTTTAATTTAAATTATTATTTCTTATCGTTATCCACAACAACTTTATTTTTTCCTGTATTTTTAGCTTTATACATATTTTCATCTGATTTTTTTAAGGTATTTTCATAATGTATATTTGAAAAAGCCACTCCTATACTTACAGTTGTTTTTATATCCTTGCTCCAACTTATACCTTCTACTGAAGACCTAATCATTTCAGCTAAAAGTAATACTTCTTCTTTTATTTTATAACAGGATATTATTACAAATTCTTCTCCACCATACCTACATAAATAAGTGTGTTCTTGCAATAATTTTTTTATGGTATTAGTTATAACTTTTAAAACTTCATCTCCAAATTGATGCCCATAAGTATCATTTATATATTTAAAATTATCTATATCTATCATTACTATAGAGAATTTTATATTTTTATCCAATAGCTCCTCATATTTACTATCAAAATAAGCTCTATTGTATGTATTTGTCAGTTTATCTTGTAATGTTAAATGTTTCATACTTATTAACCTATTTTTATTATACCTATGTATTACGACAAATATAATACTTCCAAATAGTATTATTATAAATAGAAACTTTATCATATTATTTTCCTTCTCTAACTTGTACTCTTTACTAGCTTGTTCTATTATATAATATGAATAATCTTTGTATTTATTGTCTTCAGATTCTTTTATTACCTCAAGTAACTTATCTGTATATAAATTCGCTTCATTATATTTTTTTTGTTCTTCTAATAATTTTATTAATCTTGTTAAGGCATACCTTATGTCCTGTTCTCTATTTTTTTCATATTCATCTTCTTTAAGTACTTCTTTATATGTATATACAGCACTATCAATATCTCCAATAGCCTCATAATATTTACCCGTAGCAAGTTGATATATAGTTTTTCTATTTCCCACCATTAACTTTTCATTATTTAACAGTTCTTTAGATTTATCTAAATATATCTTTGCTTGTTTTGAATTATTTTCTGATAAATAAATTGAAGATTTTATAGTATATATCAATATATTTAAATCATAATATTCATTTACATCTATATAATTACTATATTTTTCTACCTCTTCTATGTATTTTTTTGCATTACTATACTCATTGTTTTTTAAATATATTTCAGCTATGTTTAAATTTCCATACACTTGTATAAATTTATTTTTATATTCATCATTAATTTTTATATCAAGTCCATCTTTTATACTCTTTATTCCGGTGCTTTCACCTTCTATCTCCGAAAACAATACACCTAGATCTACTAAGCATTTAGCTTCATTAAATTTATCATTCATTTTTTTAGATAATATTAGCGTGTTTAATATATATCTAGATGCTTTTGCATAGTTTTGTTCTAGTAAATACGCACTTTGAAGTTTACTGGATACTATAAATTTAGAATTTATTGATAAATGCTTACTTTGTTCCATTGTAGTTAGTATGTTTATAACTTCTTTTAATCCTCTTTCTGTATTTCTAATATAATCAGTCATTTGAATTATATATTCACATACTATGTTGTAATCTTTAGGCTTTATTTTTGAAAATTCATTTTTTAAGATATCTATTGCTTTATTATATTGTTTATCATATGTATTTTTTTTAATTTTACTTTCTATTTGCATAATCTCATTTTTTATATTTTGTTTATGTGCCCCATATGATAATGATATACATGTAGCAATAGCTATGATTATATATATTATTTTTCTTATTTTTACTCCCCCCAAAATATATCCTTTCTTTTTTGTATAGATATTCCTAAACTTCTTACAGTTTATATTTTATCATATTTTTAAATTTTGTCATATTTTACATTTTTATTTAATTATTCTTTATATATCAAACTATCTTCATAGTTACTTTTATAATAAAAAACTCCCTATTTCTAGAGAGTTTTTGTTATAACCTATTATTTTTTATATCTTTTTGTATCTTCTTTAAAGCTTTTTTAGAGCCTCTTTTTATATCTTTCTCTAATTTTCTTTCCTTGTAACTTACAAATAAAGAATTTAAATCATAATCTCTAGGGTATAAATCAATAGCTTTTAGATTTAAGCTAATTCTTTTTATATTTACATCTATTATCTCTTCATTATACAATACCTTGACGTTGTTAAACTTATCTACACCTTCATATACTATAGCAAATTCATCTTCATCTAGTAATTTTACTCTATCTCCCATTTCATAATTAGGTATACCTTTTAATACTTCTAATGCTTCTTCTGTTTTATTAATTTTATTTCTATCTACTAAGTCAAGGTTGTAATTCTTACTTTCTATATATCTTTTCGCTCTACTTAGTACTTTATTTCTTATACCCATTTTCTTTGATATAAATAAAGCATTACTATCCTCTGATTTACCTATAGTAAGTTTATATAATGGTTCTAATGTATTTTTATCAAACATCATTCCTGCATTTTCAAACTCTGGATGCATTGTTGCAAAATGTTTAATCTCTGCATAATGAGTTGATGCTACAATTATAGATCCCATTTTATATAACTCTTCAAGTATTGATATTGCAAGACCCGCACCTTCATTAGGCTCAGTTCCTGACCCAATTTCATCAAATAATACTAATGTTGACTTATTTGACGCATTTATAATATTTGCTATATTTTGTATGTGAGATGAAAATGTACTTAAAGAATTCTCTATGCTTTGATTATCTCCTATATCAACAAATATCTTCTCAAATACGCTTATTTCAGTATTTTTATCTGCACATATATCAAATCCACATTGAGTCATAAGAGTTAAAATTCCAACTGTTTTTAAAGCTACAGTTTTCCCTCCTGCATTAGGTCCTGTTATAACTAAACTTCTATAATCCTTACCTATTACAAAATTAAGAGGAACCACATCACCTTTAAGTAGTGGATGTTTTCCATTTATTATATTTATATATCCATAGTTATTTAGTTTAGGTGTTATTCCTTTTATAGAATCGCTATATTTAGCTTTTGCAAATACCATATCATATTCTGCAATTATTTCTATATTTATTTTTATATTTTGTATTTTTTCATAAATAAGGTCTGTTAAATAAGAAAGTACCTTGTATTCTTCTATAGATTCTTCTGATTTTAAAGTTATAAGCTCTATACTAAATTTTGAGACACTATTAGGTTCTACAAAAACTGTATTTCCTTTTGATGATGTATCTAATACTACACCATCTACCTCATTTTTATATGATGCTTTAATAGGTATTACATACCTTTCATCTCTTTTACTTATTATAAATTCTTGTATATATTTTTTGTTTCCTGATGCTGTTAAAAACTTGTTTAATCTTTCTCTTATTTTTCCTTCAGCAACTTCAATATTTCTTCTAATTTTTTTTAATTCTTTACTAGCATTAGAATCTACTTTATTTCCTTTTATACAATACTTAATTTCTTCCTCTATACTTTTACACTCTGTTATATTAAGTGCATAAGAACTTAATGCAGGGGAATAAAATTCTTTATCTATCATAAAAGATTTTATCTTTTTACATCCTCTTAAAAAATCTTCAATACGTATAAGTTCTGTAGGCTCTAGTATCATTCCTTTTTCTACTTTTTCTATAATCGGCATTATATTAAAAAGTCCTTCTAAAGGTATATGATTGCTATTTTCTATTATTTTTCTAGCTTCATTATTTTCATTTAACCTTCTTTTAACTACTTTATAGCTACTACTTGGCATTAATTTATCTATAAGTTCTTTTCCAAGTGAGCTTACGCAATATATTTTAACTAACTCTTTAACTTCGTTTAATTGTAATTTTTCATATGTTTGTGTGTTCATTTTTATCTCCTTTATTTATCAGCTTTTATTCTTAAAAGGCTTCTTGATAAATAAGGACTTTTATTATTGCTCCTTATTTATCAAGAAGCTCACACACACTCTCAAAATATTTATTTTTTTTCAAAAAAATCCTCTCCTTCCTTAATACATTTTATTATCTCATATAAATAAGGTACTTTCAATATATCATAATCATTTATAATGTTTTTATATTAAAACATTATTTAATTAAATCAAATACTATTTTATTAATAAAAAAGTACTGGAAATTTTTAATTCCCAGTACTTTTGTTTAAAATATTTATGCAACCTCATAAAATTCTTCTACAGAGCTATCTTCTTTTTTATTTATAATTATATATTCTATACTTAAAACTATATTAAAAATCATCATAACTATAAATCCATATAAAAATGGGTTTAAATTATTGCCTATACCAATAGGTGATGATTTCATATATGCATAGTTAGCATTTATCGTTCTATCAACAAAAAATATTACTATATGATATAAATTTGTTGTAATAAGTATTTTCTTAAAATCATCTTTACTCATACCTATTTTCTTTACAAATAGTAAATAAACAGACCCCCAAAGTAATAGTATATGACCTATAAAATATGAGAATTGAGTTATATGAGGGAATGAAAAAGGATCTAGCCCTAAAAATATTAATGCTGATATTGAACCAAACATTCCCCAATAAGATCCCATTTTGCAAATGAAATCTTTCTTAAAAATCAATCCTATTGCCAACATAAGTATTGCTATCCTACAATGAAATAATGGTAGACCTTCTCTGATAAAATTATAGTTTCCAACAAAGTACCAAAGATATAATGTTAATTGTTGAACTAATAATATACTACCAGTAAAAACTTCAAATAATCTACTTTCCTTTTTTGATTTTATAATAAGTAAACTACCAAAAAAAGCTATCAATAATAATATTATGTGTATAATTCCAAAGTTAACAAAATTATTTTGTTCTGTAGATGTCCTAAAAAAATAATAAAATTTACCCATGTATGTCTCCTTAATTTGATTGTATACCTTCAATATTATAAATTGCTATAAGCTTTTTTGCAAATATTAAATTAGTCCAATTATTTTTAGGAGACTTTTAATTATATTTTGATTAATATAATTTAATATATATGTTTTTCATTTCTTCTTCACTTATCTTTACATAATTGTTTTGTAATAGTCTTTGTTGTGTATTTATAACACTTTGAGCAAATATACTTATTTCTTCTTCCTTCATTCCAAATTCTCTAAGTGGTTTTTTAGTTAATAAATTATTCAATAATTTTTCTATTTCAAAATAAACATTTTTTTCATCATCTAATCCTAAGGTTTGAGCTAATACCTTATTTACTTCTTTTATCTTTCCATTTGGATTTTTTTCATTATAAAGCTTAAATACTTCTGTAAACATATGGTAGTTAGCCTCTCCATGAGGAACATGATAAACTCCACCTAATGGGTAACTCATAGCATGAACTGCTCCCACTCCAGTATTACCAAATGCTATTCCTGCATAGTTACTAGCCAATAAAAATTCTTTTAATAAATTTTTTCTATACTCTTTTCCATTTTCAACAATTTCTTTGTATCCTTTAATGATTATCTCAATTGCTTTTATAGCAAATAACTCTGTAAATGAATTTGATTTTGGTGAAACAAAAGATTCTATAGCATGTATTAATGCATCTACTGAACTCGACATAAATACATTAAAAGGCAAGTTCTTCATTAATTCTGGTATTAAAACTGCATAATCTGGAATTAATTCATCACATGCTAAACCTAGCTTAGTGTTTTTAGATTTTATTTCTGCTATAGATATATTTGTAACTTCACTTCCAGTTCCACAAGTTGTTGGTATTATTATAAGTTCTTTTTCTTTTACAAGTTCTACTTTTCTTTCAAATAAGTCTACACAATCATCAACATCTTTAAATATTAGCAATTTAGCTATATCTATAACAGTTCCACCACCTATAGCTATAACTCTTTTATAATCTAAATCTTTTATATCTTTTATTATGCCATTTATCATTTCATCATTTGGTTCTCCATTGCCATATTCATTTTGCAAAACCAAATTACAATCTAAGTTTAAATCCTTTATAAATCCATTATATATAGAACTACGAGTTAATATTAAATCCTTCTTTTCTAATTTAAATTCATCCACAAACTCTTTGAAGTTTTCGAAAGAATGAATTTCTGTTAATAGTTTTAATTGTTTCATATAATTTTCTCCTTATGTATTATTAATCTAATCATTTTTAATTTCCATCATATATTACTCCCACTTAAAACTTTTCCCTAATTTTATCTTTAATTATATATATAATTAAGGATAAAATCCATAATATAACTTAAATATTTATATAAAAGAGGTCCTTTCAATCATTTTTAAATTTAAAAATTTACATTAATAACAATTCTAATTATTTAGAATATTACATTTACAAATATTTACAATTTTCTGTGTTATAATATAAAAAAGGACTTTTATATTATAACTATGGATCCATATATATAAAGCCCAAACAATATAAGTATAATTTTTTTATTAAGTATAAATAATTATTTATAATAATTTAATAAAAGAATAATACTATAAGAGGATGGTGTACTTTATGAAAAAACTTGAAGCTCTTCTTATTATAGAAGGTATATTACTTGGAATAATTGGTGTATTATTCTTTACTAATCCAATACAATCATACTTTAATTTCACAACTATTGCTGGAATAATGTTAATTGTATCAGGTATATTTACATTAATTAGAGCATTTAAGTCAACAGACAAATCTCACTATATTTTTAGTGGTATTATAAACGTATTATTTGGTCTTATATTATGGTTATTCCCTATATCTACTACAAGTTCATTAATATTTGTATATGGTATATGGGCACTTGTAAGAGGACTTTACCTATTTATAATATCATTTAAAAGAAAAACTTTTGGGTTTAATGCAAATACTTTATACAATATATGTCTTGTAATATTAGGTTTATTAATATTTATAAATCCTATACAGATATTACTTTATACTCCATTTATAATAGGAATTTATTTTATAATATCTGCTATATTTGAGATATACTTAGGTTTTAAATTATAGTAATTACTAAAAGCTAGTCAATTGACTAGCTTTTTTTGTATAAAAATATTATTATGTATGAGTTTTAATTAAAATGATAAACTAAATATATATAAAGGAGGGATGCTTGTGGATAAACTACTATGCTCTTTTAAATCTGTTATAAATTGTGATAATTTTTCTACTTGTAGTAACTGCATGTTTAATAAACATTTTGTGCATCATTCTAACATGTCAGTTTTTAATATAGATGCTCTATCATTTGATAAAAGTCTAGTTAATGATACTAATTCTTTAACTAACTTTTTGAGTAAATTTATATCTGCATTGGATGAAAATTATAATGGTATGGAAATTTCTGAAATTCACTTTAAAAAAGATAATAGAGAAAAAAATCATTATGAACTAAAAGTAGTAAGTTATCCTTTAAATCCTAAAAGCTACATAAATAAATCTTAAAATAGTGTAAAATTTATATACACTTTAAGACACTAAGTTATTTAATTATTTTTGCCTTCTTGATGAACCATTTTTATAAGTAAAAATCCTATTCAAAGTGTATTATATTTTAAAACTTTAAATTAAATTATTTTAGATATTCAAATTACAAATATATAAAAAAGGACAGTTTAATTTTTAAAATTATTCTGTCCTTTATATATATTTATAAATAAGATTATGTATAAAATATTTAATTAAATAAACTATACACATATTAATTTACATTAATAATTCTTTCATTATGTCATTAGTTCAATAAATTATTTTGTGTTGAATTGTACTTTTTTATAAGTTCAACACCTAATATTGCCGATATTATTATAAAAATAGCAAGATTTATTGGGAAAAATAACACAAGTAAAAATATTGCTACAATATAATTTTCCATTATCGCACTTAAAAAAGTAGTAGCAACTACGCATGCTGAGAATACTGGGTCTACTCCAAATATAATCGAGATAGCAAACCCCATAGTAATTCCAGAAAACATTATAGGGAAAAGATGCCCTCCAATCCATCCTGTTGAAATACATAACTCTGTTGCTAAAAGCTTGAAAAAGCATATTATAAGAAGCCATGCTAATCCTAGACTTTTCCAATTTAATATTATATCTTTTAACTCATGTTCTCCAGAGAAAAATATATAAGGTATTTTTATACCTAATATTGCTAATAATCCCCCTCCTAAAACTGCTTTTATTACTTTATAATCATCTAAAGGTTTTAGTATCTTATTTAATACACTTCCCATTTTTTTATAATACAATGTTAAAAGCAATCCTACTATTAAAAGAGGTATAAAAAATAATAGTTCCCTTTTGCCTATATTAGCCTTTGAAAATCTTGTTATAAATGATGCTCGATTATCAAGTTTTGATAATAAATCAAATACATAAAAACCTGAGGATATAGTTAATACATATACTATTGTCTTAGCTTTTTTTATTTTATCTTTATTACTTATTAAACTATAAAAACCATATAATGGAGCAGCAAATATGATACCTATAGTTGATTCTATACTTGATTCAATTAAAATTTCATTTAGATCATTTTCAATTTCTTTTCTTTTAAATCCATATTTAAGTAAATCACCGGATAAAGTAACTAATCCTCCTACAATTCCACTTAATGCTGCCTCTGGCCCAAGACTCGCTCCAAACCAAAGAATAATCAATGCTGATATTATTGACTTATGCAACGATTTATACTCAACTCTTTTGGTTTCTTTAAACTCCTTTAAAACAATTGACATTGTTTTTGGATATTTCCCAAAATATTTTTGACATAATCCTACCATAATGCCACCTAAAATACATACAAATAAAACTAAGTAGTTATTATTAATCTTAAATATAAAGTCATACCATATCAAGTTTATTCCACTAAATATTAAAGTTAAAAATAACCATGTGATAGCTCCAACACACGCTCCTATTAAGATGCTATAACTTCCAGCAACACACAAACTTAAAAATCTTTTCATTTGTTTTTCTTCCTTTGTTGTAAATTTTAAGATATATAATAAGAATACACTTTGTTTTATATCTTACTTCTTATTTTTATATTTTATATAATCTAACTATTTTTGTCTAACCCCTAAATCTTCTTATATGTTAACCGGTATGTTATTTTTTATTTATATTCCAATATTTATGCTAATTGTAAGTATATAATATATATTTATAAAAAACCCTACGTCAATTTTTCAGACGTAGGGTCTTTTTACTTAATATATTCATGTAAAGCTTTTATATTATCCTCCATATTAGCTTCTATACACCACATTCCTTTATAAGTAGTACTCTTAAAGCTACCCTCATAAGGAATCATATTCTGACTTACTTTGAAGTTTATATTTTCATTAATAATACTTTTAAGCTTTTTAATATCATTTATAGGTATATTAGTACTAACTTTTCCTATAATTGCCATAGCCATTTCAAATTGCTCATCCTTTTCTTTTTCTTCATACTTTTTTAAAAGTCCTTTTAACACATTTCTTTGTCTTTCAGTTCTTTCATAATCTCCATTACCTTTTTTTCTTATTCGAGAATAGGCTACAGCTTGGCGACCATTTAAAGTCTTAATTCCACTTCCTTTTATGTAATCAGCTTTTTTATCTAGTTCTTCTATTTTATTTAATTCTACTAGATTTTTATTTATCTCTTCAACTTCATAATCTTTTAAATCTATATCAACTCCACCTATAATATCTATAACCTTAGCTAGGCTATAAAAATCCACGGCCAAGTACTTATCTATATCTAAATCAAAGTTTTTATTTATAGTATCAAGTGCAAGTTTTGCACCTCCATATGCATAAGCATGATTTAATTTATCTTTTTTGTGACCTTTTATATCTACTAAGGTATCTCTTAAAAGCGATACTAAATTAACTTCTTTGTTTTTTAAATCAATACTTGCTATTATAATAGAATCAGAACGAGCTGGTTCATTATCTTTTCTTCTATCTAATCCAAATAATGCTATATTTATATTCTTATTACTTTTAATATCTTCTTCTATATTTTGTGGCTTTATAGTTATTTTTTTATTATTTTGTGATTTATTTATTAGCCCTACTAATAATAATATTGGTATTATGATTATTATTAATGCTACCAATATACTTCTTTTCTTAAAGATCTTCAATTTTTCACATCCTTTTAATTTTCCTTTGATTTTTCACTTTTTTGATTTACTTTATAGTTATAATACTTCTTATTTTTTAATAATTAACTATACCTATAGCTCTTACCTGTGAACCATCTGCATTATCATATTTTAAAGGTGCAGCTATAAATAGAAATTTTTCTGGTAAACTTTCTAAATTAGTTAAATTTTCTACTATTACTTTACTTTTTTCAAATAGTATAGTGTGAATTTCAAAATCATTTGATTCATAAGTATCTACTGATAGCATGTCTATCCCTATACCTTTTATAGATGTATTTGCTAAATAAATTGCACACTCTTTAGTTAGTGTAGGATAGTTTTTATAATATAAATCTTTATTAAAATATTTACTCCATCCTGATTTAAATATTATAAAATCACTTTCTAATATATCCTTTTCAAAATTTTTAATATAATCTAGTTCTATTTTTTTCATATTATTTACATCTATAAGCAAAGCATTTCCTAGGAAATTATTTATTTCCATCTCATCTAAACTTTTTCCCTTGCTATTCATATGCTTAGGTGCATCTATATGAGTTCCATTATGAGAATACATACTTATTAAAGTTTCTTCATATCCATCCTTCTCTATATTTGCTACTTTTTTTATATTTGGACATGTTCCTTTCGAATATACTAACATATCATCATGTAATTTTTGAGTTAAATCATATACCTTCATATCTATTCACTCCTAATTTTATATTTTCCTCAATATAATTAATATGATTATAGCACATACATTTACCATAAAGTACATGTTTTATTTTTGTATATTTTTTTACATAATAATTTAATTTTTAGCACAAAATTTTCTTTTATTTCATATATAAGATTAAAGGGGTTTACTCTTACTAAATTTAAAAGGTTGGTGTTTTGATTATGATTTGTAAAAAATTTAATAGATGTAATAACTGTAATAATAGATGTAATTGTAATTGCACGAATAATAATTGCAATCATCATTGGACAAATCCAAACCATATTTGCGGATGTAATAATGGAGGAGGTTCTAGACCAAAGGTTTGCCAAGATGAAATAAGAAGAACTAACAACTTGATAGATCAAATAGATAATAAAAATGAAGAAGCTATAGATAACTTAGAAAATGCCTTAGATAATTTTGATAATGTTAATTTATTAGCATTAAGAGATGATGTAGCTAACGCAAAATGTCAGCTTGATAAATTGACTAACTGCTTAATGGATATAATAGATAATTTAGGTGATGTTGTAGACGAATTTAATGATGAAGCTATACCTAATCAAGTTAAAGGTATAAAAAATGTTTTAAAAGCTTTAGATGATCAAGATGATATAGCAGACTTAATAGAAGATTTAGAAGATGCTTTTGATGATACAGTAGACTGTTTTAGAGAAAATTGTAGAAGAAATTCAGATGACGATAATCATCATCATGATCATGATTGTCACTGTAAATGTGAGTGTAAAAAATGCAGAGATTAATATAAAAAATCTAGCCCTAAATTAGGCTAGATTTTTTATTTGTACTTTAAGTATTTTTTATAATCTTTAAATTTCAATTTAAACTTTGGTATACCTACATAATATGGTGATATTTCATAAAGTGGGAAATATATAACTATTCCATCTTCATCTATATAAAAACTTTGATCTTCACTTATACCTTTAAATCCATAATCATCTTTAAAATATTTTTCAGGTTCTTTCATAATTTCTTCTCTTATAAAATCATTTATAAGCTTTTTATAATCTATACCTTCTCCAAATAAATCTTTAAGCTTTAAAATTTTACCTGTTAATAAATCATAATTGTAGCTTTCTAAGTAAGTCATTCCATGTGCTCCACCACTAAATTTATATTTAGTCATAGGTATACTTATTATTCTATTTCTATCATAAGTTGCTTCGTAGTTAATATATACTTCATATTTATACTTTACACATTCCTTACATTCTTTACTTATCTTAGTATCATACAGTTTCTTATACTCTTTCGCCTCTAGTTTTGTATTATTTTTAAAATCTAATACATCTTTATATATCTTATTGTTTATTTCGTTTATTATATATAAGTCAAATTTTTCTTGACAAATACATTCTTCTTTAAGTTTTATAATAGGATAATTTATATCATATATAAAAAATTCACTATCCCTACTTATATTAATTTTAGATATATACAAGCAATTTTCCATTTAATCACCTCTTTAAATTAACATCTATATACTTATATATATGACTTTATGTATTTGTATAATATTAATTTAATTTAAATTGGTGTTAAAATTCTATATTAAATCATGAGCATATTCTTTTATCGGTGCTTTTATTAGTAATAATATAGCACCAATTATAAATATTGTTGCTATTAATACTTTTATGAATATATTTTGACAAGTAGATATTATATGACCTAAATTTGACCAATAAGTCCATATATACTTTTCTACAAAATCATATTTATCTTTAGAAAACTCTACTAACAAATATATAACATAGAGTAAAGGTATTCCTGAAAATAAAAATACAGTGGTTATTTTTTTTAGCCTATAAACTAATGCTCCTATAAAAAGACCTAGAGCGCTAAATATAAAATTGTTTATAAATGTATTTATAATCATATCTAATATAGATAATAATGTGTCATCTTGAATTACAAATGATAGTTTTGTAAACAACTTAGATCCTGTTATATTTTCATGTATTTTATTTAATACCTCGCTTACCTCCCAAAATATAGACCTATTATATATTGATACCTCATATCCACTAATTCCTTCTAATATAATCTTTTGTAGAAACTCTACACCAACACCAATTATAGTAGATACAAAGCACAAGCAAAGGATATATAAAATCATACTTTTTAAATAACTTTTTCTATCACCTTTTATACTTATAGCAATACTAAAGTCCTTTTGTGAAATACAAACTGAATATACAAACATCATAAGTCCTAATATATAATAAATTTCACTTTTAAATATTAGAAAATTCTCTTCTATTGTATAATTTTTAGTATATATGACACCTATTAAATTCATTCCATCTATGCTAATAATTAATAGTAAAAGAATAAGTATATATATATATGTATTTTTATTTAACATCTTTAAGTATGGTTTTAATTCTTTCATTATTTTATCTCCTCTTTAGAAATACTTATAAACATATCCTGAAGGCTCATTGCCTCTATATCTAAACTTAACTCTTTAATTTTGTTTAATTCCTCTTTACTTAACTTTTCATAATATGCATAAGTTTCATTATTTCTAAAGGTTTTAATAGGCTTTTTATTTTTAACTATGTCTAACTTATTTAGATCTTCTTTGTTTCCACTAATATATACTGAGTTCTCCTTTAAATTTTCTATACTATCATTAAAAACTACTTTTTTATTATTTATTATTACTACCTCTTCCAATAGATTTTCAACTTCATCTATTAAATGTGTTGCTATTATTATAGTTTTAGGGTAATTTATATAATTATCTAGTAATAAATCATAAAACTCTACTCTATTTAATGCATCAAGGCCTATAGTTGGTTCATCAAATATTACTATATCGGCATTAGAACATATTCCGATTATATTAAATACTAATGTTTTTAATCCTCTTGACAGATTTTTGTACCTCTTTTTTGTATCTATATTAAATTTTTTACAAAGCTTATGTTGAAGTTTTTTATCGTAGTTTTTGTAAAAATAAAAATATATATCAAATATGTCTTTTATCTTGGCATCTTCATTTAAATATTCTTTTTCTCTAACTATACATATATTTTCTAATATACTTGGATTTTTTCTTGCCTCTACCCCCTTTATATATATTTTACCCTCTTTTGATAATAGTTGATTAGTTATTATATTTAAAAGTGTAGTTTTCCCTGCCCCATTTTTACCTAAAAGACCATATATTTTATTTTCATGAAAATCTATATTTATATCGTCTAATATTTTTTGATTTTTGAAACTATAACTTAAATTCTCTACTTTAACCCCTATATTCATTTACTCCACCTCTTTGTAACATTTAATCATATCTATTAATTCTTGTTTTTCTATTTGAAGTTTTTTAGCTTCTATCAATAATTCCCTTATAAAGATATTCTTAAAGTTTTCTTTTCTAAAATTTCTTATAATTTCTTTAGCACCCTCATTTACAAACATACCAATTCCTCGTTTTTTATAAACTACATCTTTATCTACCAACGTATTTATCCCCTTTAATACTGTTGCTGGGTTGATTTTATAAAGCTTTGATATTTCAGTAGTTGATGGTATTTGTTCATGTTCTTTTATTTCATCTATTAGTATTTCATCTTCTATAGCTTTTGCTATTTGAATAAATATTGGTTCTTCTTCATTTAGTGTAAGCTTCATGCAACCTCCTTACCTAAATGGTTAGTTAATATAGTAACTAACCTATTTTTTAAAAATGGTAATACATTTTATACTAAATAGCAAGTTAATTTTATTATTTGATAATTATTTTTAAAATATATTTAAATGTTAATGACAATGGGTAATAATAATTACTATAATTAAAATATAGGAGGATTTTATGAGTTTTAAAAGAATAAACAGCTTATGCACTACAAATAATGAGAGAAGTTTTGTTATAGTTTATAACTTTAATGCAAAAGATACTTTAATGATTAAAAACATATTAAAATTATTAGGAATAAAAGATGTTTGCACTTTAAATAAAGATAATGCAAACTCTAAAATAGAGGACATAATAAAAGGTAATATAGATGACACTTGTGTCCAAGGTATAAATCAAAGGGCTGTTATATTTAATAATATAGCACATACTAAGATAAGTGGATTTTCTGATAACTTAAGAAAATTTAAAATAAATAGACCTTTAATGGCTGTAGTTACAGAAGACAATATTTCCTGGTCATTAAATACTTTAATAAACAATTTAATTAATGAAAGAAATGCAATAAATAGTGGCAATACTTTAAATCACTAATTTATATCTGCATTTTTTCCTAAATATTATCAATATTTAGATGTTTTATTGATTATTTTGTGCTATGATTTAAGTAAGTAAACTAACTTTGATTATAAAAGAAAATATAGACCTTTGTTATTTATTTAAGTTATATATTATCTAAAAAAATAAGTAGGAGGTATCTCCTACTTATACTAATAAAAATATTTCAGTTGTTTAATTCTACTTGGGTGTCTTAACTTTCTTATGGCCTTAGCTTCGATTTGTCTAATTCTTTCTCTAGTTACACCAAAAACTTTACCTATTTCTTCTAAAGTTTTTGGGATATCATCATCAAGACCAAATCTCATTCTAAGTACCCTTTGTTCTTGTTCAGTAAGACCTGTTAATAGTTCTTCTATCTTTTCTCTTAGGTTATTTTTTTCAACCTCATGCATAACTACATCACCAAAATTAGCATCCGATGGTATAAATTCAACTAAACTACTATCTTCATCTTCTTTTATAGGTGTATCTAATGATACTACATTTTTATCCCTTTTTAGTATATCTATCACTTTTTCTACTTCTAACTCACATATTTCTGCCAATTCTTCAATTTTTGGATCTCTTTGTAATATGTTTGCAAGTTCTTGCTTTTTTCTTTTTACAAAATTTATTCTTTGATGAAGATGTACCGGTATTCTAATAGTATTTTCACAGTCATCTATGTACCTTGTTATACTTTGCTTGATCCACCAAGTAGCATAAGTACTAAATTTATATCCCTTTGTATAGTCATATTTTTCAACAGCTTTAATTAAACCAATATTTCCAGCTTGAATTAGGTCTAGCATATCTACATTTTCTTTTCTATATTTTTTTGCTATACTAACAACTAATCTGTAATTTGCATTAATAAATTTTTCCTTAGCTTCTAATGAAGAGTTAGTTATTTCCTTAGCAAGTTCTACTTCTTCACCTGCAGATAGCATTTTGTACTCCTCTATTTCCTTTAAGTACATTTTCATTGCATTTGATCCACCTGATGAGTCTGAATAAATATAATTTTCGTAAGTGTTTTCAGTTTTAGCCCCCATAATCTAACCCCTTTTGCATATAGTTCAGTAATTAATATATTAAATTACCTTTACCTAATTTTATAATATGATTACTAATATTAAAAAATTCCTTTTAAGATACTTTTATAGCACATAAAAAATTATAATTCTTTAAATAATTTAATATATAATTTTATCCATGTACTTTAAAAGAATCCTCCTTTAATTATATTTGATAAAAGACATGTTTATATCTTTTAGTCAATAGATTTATTATTCTACTATTCTCTCTTACTTACCAAATTTCCTTCTTTTTTTTATTTTTTTTTAATTTTTTTGAATATATCAAATAAATTACTAAGCTATCTAAAATGTATATATGATTTTAAATTAAGTAAAGCTTTAGTTCTTATTCAAAGTAAAGTTAAATAATTATTATAAAAAATTTATTTCAAAAAGAAAAAAAAGACTGCTTTATAGCAATCTTTTTTTCCCGAACGACTTTAATAAGTCCCCTATTAATAAATCCTTAGCGTTTGCCCCAACACTTGCGGTTTTATAGTTATTTTTTAACTATTTAATAATACCATCATTAAAAAATCTAGTCAAGCAAATATACATTCTACTTACTTAAAGAGTTTTATTTAATAAGTTTTTAGTTTTATTAGCTTAATATATTTGTAATAAAAAATCCTCTTAAGTAAGAGGATTTTTTGTACTTATATATGTATGTTTATTAGTGTTTGCAACCACAATCATCTCCACAGCCACATTCATGACCTTCTTCATGAGAACAACCGCATCCTTCGTGATTATGAGCCTCTTCATGTTTTTTAGCTATTTCTTCCATTTCAAAGAATTCTTTAACCATTTGTTCATATGTTGGAAGTGAAGCTTCTGTATCATACTCTTCTCCAGTCCAATCAGCATACATCATAGAATCTCCATTAGTTAATACTAATCTTCCTGCCATAGTCATATTGTCAACATCTTCTAAGAAATCTATTTGCTTTTGAACTACTTCACCTTCTAGTTCTATATCTTCATCCATACAAGTTACTATCATAACTGGTGCATAGTAATCTTCTTCATCTTTAACGTTAACTACTATATCTAATGTTCCTTCTGCTCCTTCTTCAAATTCAGCTAAAGGTACATCTGTATCTATCATATCATGTGGAACTAATAAATCTTCCATTAAATATTTTATAACTCTTTCTTTTACTAATTGTTTTGACATGTTAATATCTCCTTTCTTATTAAAGCTTTTATAGTAAAACTTTACCTTTTTATAGTATACCACATTTGTTTATTTTTCAATCTTTAATAGCTAAAATTTCACTTACATTATAAATTTATAATGTCTTTCCTTCAAGATTTTATCTATATTTCGACATTTTTAGATAATCATTTACATATCTTTACAGTATATTTTTTGTTATTTTGTATGTTATTATTATTCACGAGGGGATCCCCCCTAATCTAAAGGTTACAAATCAGTAACATTTTAAAAATATTCAATCAAAGAGGTGTATTATTTTATGAAATTAAATAAAAAGATAAAAACTTTATTAGCTTTAGGTGTAATAAGTGTTACAACTGCATCTTCAATGATCCCAGTTAATGCTTTATCTAAAGATACTATTAAATCTAATTGTGAGAAAAAATCTATATATGTATGTATAAATGGAGTTGACTTTAAACTTCCATTAGACGTACTATGTCCTATAAAAGCAAATGTACCTAAATTTTCATTTGATTTAAAAAATAACTCTGTAACAGCTTTAAATCCTGATAAAAATTCTGAAGCATGTAAAAAACCTTCTACTTCTAACAATAATACTAATGTAGATAATAAACCTTCTACTCCTAACAATAGTACTAATGTAGATAATAAACCTTCTACTCCTAATAATAACACTAATGTAGATAATAAACCTTCTACTCCTAGCAATAACACTAATGTAGATAATAAACCTTCTACTCCTGACAACTCAACTGCTCAAAGTGGTAATTTCTCATCTTATCAAAGAGAAATTGTAAATATAGTAAATGCTGAAAGAAGTAAAAGAGGTTTAGCTCCACTTACACTTGATAGCTCATTATCAAATGTTGCTACTAAAAAATCACAAGATATGATAAATAGAGGATATTTTGATCATAATTCACCAACTTACGGTTCTCCATTTGATATGATGAAGCAATTTGGTATAAGCTACAAAGCTGCTGGAGAAAACATCGCTATGGGACAAAAAGATCCACAAGATGTTATGAATTCATGGATGAACTCAGATGGCCACAGAAAAAATATATTAAGTCCTAACTTTACTCATATAGGTGTTGGTATTGCCAAAGCTAGTAATGGACAACTTTACTGGACACAAATGTTTATCGGAAAATAATAAATCAAATAAAAAGGTAGTCATAAAAAATGACTACCTTTTTATTTTGCTTAATTTATATACTAAATTTTTATCAAACAGAAATCATACTATTTATTAAGATTTTATTACAATCTTGTAATCCACTTTATACTAAAAATAGTTTATAGTATACTATATTGGAAATGTATTATGGTTAACTTTAAAAGTTGAAAGGAATGAAATTTATGAATAAAGGATTTAAGAATTTTAAGAAAAAGGCTATAGGTTTGTCTCTTGCACTTTGCTTAACAATAGCAAACTTAGGAGTAGCATTTGCTGATGGTTCACGTGTTGTTACACTAGGTGCTAACTTAAACCCTTCTCAAAGAGAACAAATGTTAAAATACTTTGGTGTTAATGAAAATCAGGCAGTTATAATAGAAGTTAACAACAAGGAAGAAAGAGAATACTTACAAGGAGTTGCAACTGAAGAACAATTAGGTAAAGTTACTATGTCTTGTTCTTATGTTGAGCCAACTAAAAAAGGAAATGGAATAAATGTTAAAACTGCAAACTTAACTTGGGTAACTAGTGCAATGATAGCCACTACTTTATCTACTGCAGGAATAGAAAATGCTAACGTAATAGCAGCAGCTCCATTCCCTGTATCTGGTACTGGTGCATTAACAGGTGTTATGAAGGCATTTGAGGATGCTACAGGTAAGTCACTTTCAGAAGAAAAAAAGGAATTAGCTACAGAAGAGTTAGTTACAACTGGTGATTTAGGTGATTCAATAGGTCAGGATAAAGCTACTGGTGTTATAAATGATATAAAAACAGAAATCATAAAAAATAACACTAAGGATACAGTTCAAATTGCTGATACTATAAACAATATAACTAATAACTATAATGTTAATCTATCTGATGAGCAATTTAAACAAATAGAATCTTTAATGTCAAAGATAGCTAGCCAAGACTACAATTACAATGACATGAAAGATACTTTAGAAAATGTATCTAATGTTGTTGAAAATAACTTAAAAGATCTTGGTGAAAGTATACAAAACTCTGGAATACTTGATACTATAAAAGGATGGTTTGAAGGTATTGGAGATTGGTTTGGTAATTTATTCAGTAAAGATCAAAATAAGGATCTAGGTATACTTGAAAATACTAATGACCAAATGTTAGGTGAAAATGCTACTATAAATGCTACAGATGATAAAGCTGTTAATTTACCATCTAGTGAAGAAGTTGAAGGATTCTTTGCTAAAGTATGGAACTGGCTTACAGGATTATTTACATCTGATGAAAAAGCTCCAACTAAAGAATCAACGCCAAATAATACAACAACTACAAATGATGGCAGTTCAAATGTAGAAAATACTACTAATGAAGGTAAAGATATACCAGTATCAAATGAAGAAAATAATAATTCACAAGATACTACAAATAGTGAGAATAACTCTACTGAAATGCCATCACAAAATACAAACCAAAATGATAGTTCAAACGCAGAGATACCCCCTGCACAGTAAAATTAATTAAAAAATGTCTATAAATTAAAAGGTATCAGATTAGAATCTGATACCTTTTTTGTATTATAATTTATTCTTCTATTCACTATATCTTACTCTATCTATTAATGACTCTTTGTTAAATAACTTATTTATAAATTTTCCTATAAATGAACTAAAACATTGCTATTACAGGAATTTATAAACTACATAGTACACCCCACTATTTTTCATAACTTTATATACTATATATCCAATAACAATCCCTACACTAAATGATAAAATTAGAGTAATAAATGTGTAAAATGACCCTTCTAACTTTAGCATTTTAAGTAATTATTTATCACTCATGCCTATAGCTTAAAGTATACCTATTTCTCTTTTTCTAGATATAATACTAGTTATAATAGTATTTATAATATTTGCTAAACTTATAGCTCCTATAACACTTAACTTCTTATTATAATTATTTATTTAACTTAGTCAACAATTTAGACAATTTTATGACTTTTCAGATTTTTCGCATTTCATTTATTTAGTTATATTAATTAATTAAATAAGATATTATATTAATAAAACCATTTATAAACTTTAATATTTTTAGTATATACATACTTTTTATTTATATTTTAAGCAGTTTATATGTATTATATTGTCTTTTTAAAGCAATTTTATTATAATTATCTTAAATAAGAAAGCCTTTTTTAAAATTTTATATTTTATAAATGAAAACTTTCTAAAAGTGCATGTACAAAGATTTTATCTAATCTAAACTTTAAAATGATTATAATTTCTAATGTGCTATAAAAAAGAGATAAATGTCATATAATTAAATTAAGGAGATACTATCATGGAACCGATTAATATTAAGAGACAAGAACTAGAAAACATCTATGGAAAAATCAGTCCATTTGAATTTAAAAACAAACTTTTAGAATTAGCAACTAATCCTTCTAAGAAAAGTACACGTACATTACTTGATGCGGGAAGAGGTAATCCTAACTGGATAGCACATGCTCCTCGTAACGCATTTTTCACTTTTGGGCATTTTGCTATTGAAGAAAGTAAACACACTTGGAATAATGGACCTTTATCTGGTATGCCAAGAAAAAAAGATATATCTAAAAGATTTTTTACATATCTAGATAATAACCCTAATCTTCCAGAAGTAGATTTTCTACGTAAAATGGTTGAGTTTTGCGTATACGAATTAGGATTTAATTCTGATGATTTTTTACATGAAATAACTGATGCAATAATTGGGGATAACTACCCATTTCCAGATAGAATGCTTATTCATATAGAAAAAATAGTTAAGGCTTATTTAACTAAAGAGCTTAAATACGATACTTTAAAAGGTGGAGATTTTGACATTTTTGCTGTTGAGGGTGCTACTGCTGCAATGTGTTATGTATTTGACTCATTAATAGCTAATAATCTACTTTTAAAAGGAGATAAAATAGCTATAATGACACCAGTATTTACTCCATATTTAGAAATACCTCATCTACCAAGATATGAATTTGATGTTGTATATATAAATGCAGATGAGAAAACGCCTGATGGAAAACATACATGGCAATGCACTGATAAAGAACTTGAAAAGCTTTGTGATAAAGATATAAAAGCTCTATTTGTTGTAAATCCTAGTAATCCACCATCAATGGCTATATCTCCTGAAAGTACTAGTAAAATAGTAAATATAGTTAAAAATTATAATCCTGATTTAATGATTATATCTGATGATGTTTATGGAACTTTTGTCCATGGATTTAAGTCTTTAATGTCGGAATTACCATACAATACAATAGGTGCTTATTCATATTCTAAATATTTTGGTGTAACAGGTTGGAGATTAGGTACTTTAGCACTGCATCACAACAATGTATTTGATAAACTTATAAATGAACTTCCATACTCTATAAGAAAAAGAACTAATAAAAGATATGCTGATATGAATACTAATCCAGAAAAAGTGCCATTTATAGATAGATTAGTCGCAGATAGTAGACAAGTTGCACTAAACCATACTGCTGGTCTTTCTACTCCGCAACAAGTTCAAATGGCATTTTTATCATTAGTATCTCTTATGGATAATGACGATTCATACAAAAACCTTACAATAGACATATGTAGAACTCGTAAAAAGTTATTATTTGATAGTCTTGGTATGGATTTAGAATTTGATAAAAATGATGCATCATACTATACTCAATTTGATGTATTAGATTTAGCTAAAGACTACTATGGAGAAGATTTTTCTTATTACTTAGAGATTAATTACAATCCTGTGGATATATTATTTGATTTAGCAGAGGAATCATCAATAGTTTTACTAGGTGGAGGTGGATTTGCTGGACCTAAGTGGTCTATAAGAATATCACTTGCTAATCTATTTGATGATGCCTATTCTGAAATAGGTCACTCTCTTAAAAAAGTACTAGATAACTACTTTAATGAATATAAAAAAGCCTAAAAACAAAAAGAGTAATCTTAATTTATTAAGATTACTCTTTTTATATAATTATTTATACTTCAAATACTTTATTCCATATTAACCTAACTAAAATTACTAAGCCTATTAAATAAGTTATTTTTAAAAATATGCTACTACTAAGTAAGAAATGGCCTAATGCTATTACACCAACAAACACCATGGATTTTATCATAGTTCCTATGTTTGATGCTGTATTAGTATTTTGATATTCACAAGTAAATGGCATATGCTTTTCATTTAATTTAAAAGTAATCATTGATGATAATACAGTAGCTACAAATCCTATTGCTAAATCTACTATAACTTTTGGTGATAATATTATTATAAATCCTATACTCATTAATATAAATAAAGGAAGTACTAAAAGATATATACTAGCTTTAAAAGCTGCTGTATATATATTTTTCTTATTATTTATCGGAAGTATATCATATATCCAACTAGCTTCATATTCTTTAGAAAATTTCAGAGTTGTTAATATACTTTGGCTCATAAGCACAAAAAAGTACATTAATAGATATACTGGCTCAGATCTTAGTTCTGTTAAAAAATTATTATCACTCCTAAAGCTACTAATCATCATTAAAAATGGCATAAATGCCCCCATAACTAATGATGGATATACTTTTGTTTTAAACTCTCTATCTTTTTTAAGAACATCATATACAAAGTTAAAGAATGCTCTTTCTTCTTTATCTTTACATATTAGTTTGCTAACTTTTATACTTAATTTTTCTTTAAATTTTTTATTGACATAAGTATTATCATTTAATTTTTGAAGGTTATATTCAAATCTTGGTATTAGCTTTACATATACGAATATAGATACTATAGGAACTACAATAGCTAATCCACTCATGATTATAATTAAATTATTTACATCTATATTATATAAAAGATTAAAGCTTGAACCAAACCACATAGGAGGAAGTAGTAAATTCCAAAACTTTGGTTCATATACAAATTGTAAATCTACAAAGGTAAATGCTCTTGCCACAACTTGATATCCTAGTATAAATACCAATATAAATAAAGCTTGAAAAGCATTTAAGGCATCCTTTAGCCTTTCTCCGCTAAATAACTTTAATATGACAAAATACATTATGGCAGTAACTATAATCATAAATACATTTATTAAAAATATATTTAGTATAAATAATAATATAAACTTAATACCATATCTAATACTACAAAGTATAGCTGCTATACTTATTGATAAGCTAAGTAATGTCATATATATGAATATATGTGTAAATTTAGCTGCATTTAGAGTTTTTACATCTACGCCTTTAGTTTCTAATATATCTTTATCATTTATATCAAGTATTACACTTGAAAAATCTGATACAAATACACTTAAGATCATAACCATAAAAAAACTAAAATATAAACTCATTTTTACAATAGGGTTAATATCTAGTGTTATAATAGGTGCTGATGCTAACCCAACAATTGCATATATTATTAAGCTTATATAAAAGTTATTTTTATCTTTACCTTCTTCATTGCTACTTATATTGCGTTGCCCACGTCTACCATCCATTATAAGTTTATGCTTAACTATAAGTCGCATTAAACTATAATTTACACCAGCTTTAGTATATAAATATTTAAATATATCTAGTATTTTTAAAATAAAAGAGTCTTTCATGCTACACCTCTTTTAATACTTTTATAAATTCATCAGACAAATTTGAATGTTCCTCAAATCCTGTTAGCTGGTTAAATATCTCTTCTAAAGAACCTTCAAAATTAGTATTTTTTATTTGTTCAAAGTTACCATCTGCTACAATATTTCCTTTATCTAGAAGTATTATTCTATCGCTTATTTTTTCAACAACTTCCATTATGTGAGATGAGTAAAATATAGTCTTTCCTTCTTGCTTTAATTTGTGTAGTATTTCTTTTATTAAAAGTACACTATTAGCATCAAGTCCACTTAATGGTTCATCTAAAAATAATATGTCTGGATTGTGAAGCATTGAACTTATTATAACTACCTTTTGCTTCATTCCTTTTGAAAATGATGATAGTCTAGACTCATAAGCATGTTCTATTTTAAGTATTTCCATAAGCCTTCTAGCTTTTTTATCACTCTTTTCATAACTTAGCCCATACACTTGGCCAATAAAAGTTAAGTATTCTCTAGCTGTTAAACTTTCATAGACTTTGGCTACTTCAGGAACATAACCTATTTTATTTTTATATTTATTATTAATATCTTCTATATCATTCCCAAATATATATACGCTACCGCTATATCCCTTAACTAATCCCAGTAGTATTTTTATAGTAGTACTTTTACCTGCTCCATTTGATCCTATATACCCTATAATATTTCCCCTATCTATATTTAGATTGATCCCCTTTAAAACTTCTTTTTGACCGTAATTCATCCTTAGGTCTTTTATTTCTATAACATTCATATTCTACCTCCCTGAATACGTTTTACATCTAATTATAACATAGGTATATCTATCTAACAAACTAAGTTAAACTCACGATTTTAAAAATATTTAATCTCTTAGTAAACAAAAATACTACCTAATTAGGTAGTATTTTTTATAATTTATGCTACATCTTCTATCTCACTATCAACTTTATTCTTAAGTACTATGTTAGCTACTATATGTATAGTCATTCCAACTGCTATAGCGATAACTAAGTCAAATACTATAGTTAATATAAATGTAGCTAAAAGAACTACTACATCTTTTTTAGGTAAGCTCATCATTTCTTTCATTTCTTTCCACTCACCCATATTATAAGATACTATTATTAATATCGCAGATAAAACTGTCATAGGTATCATTTTTGCAAGTGGCATTAAAACTACCATTATTAAAAGAAGAGTTATTGCATGTACCATACCTGATATAGGACTTTTCCCACCATTTTTTACATTCGCTGCTGTTCTTGCTATTGCTCCAGTTGCTGGTATCCCACCAAATAGTGCTGATGCTATGTTTCCAAGTCCTTGTGCTACAAGCTCCATATTAGAATCATGTTTGTCATTTATCATATTATCTGATACTACACAAGAAAGAAGTGATTCTATCCCAGCTAATACTGCTATAGTTATAGCTGGTTGTATTAAGGATACTATTTTATCTATACTAAAACTTGGCACACTTGGCATTGGTATGCTTGCTGATATGTTAGTATATACACTTCCTATAGTGTCTACATTTAAGCTAAAAACATTTACAACTACTGTTGAAAGTATTAATGCTATTATAGATGCTGGTACAGTTTTATTTATTTTTGGCCAGTATATCATAATTAATATACATGCTATACCCACTATGAAAGTCATCATATCAAATGTATTTATATTATGTATGTAGCTTTCTATTTTTCCTATAGCTTCTGCTGGAACATCATTTATTTTAAGACCTAGTAAATCTTTGATTTGAGTTATAAGTAAAGTTACTGCTATACCACTAGTAAATCCTACTGTAACAGTATGAGGAACATATTCTATAAGATTTCCAAATTTTAAAAGACCCATTATTACAAGAAGTATACCTGCCATAATAGTTGCTGTTATAAGACCATCCATACCGTACATTTTCACAATACCATAGACTATTACAACAAAGGCTCCTGTTGGCCCTCCAATTTGAACTTTACTTCCTCCAAGGAAAGATATGATAAATCCTGCAAATATTGCAGTAATAAGACCTTTTTCTGGTGATACACCTGAAGATATAGCAAGAGCTATTGATAATGGTAATGCTATAATTGCTACTATAAATCCTGCTACTATATCTTTTCTCACTTGCTCACCACTTAATTCATTTTGCTTAAACATTGTAAATAACTTTGGCGACATATTCTGTTTTTCCCTCCAATAAATTTCATCCTTATACATAATACTCCTACTTTACAATAAAGTCAAAAAAATTTCTTATATTTATTTTAAAAATTTTATACATCCCTATTTATTAGTTTTCAAATTATGTTTTTATAATTTTTAGTGGTATAATATGCTTATGATAATTTTGTGGAGGTGTCTATTTTGACTAAAATATTTAGACGATTATTTATATTCTTATTCATATTTTTCATATCATCTATAATGATACAGAATATAACTATTTTTATAATTCCAATAATTTGTGTTAATCTATTTGCTATATATTATTCTATAAAAGTGCCTATTAATAGAAATCATTCTAAAAAACAAGTTACTCATATAATAAATGTTGACTGTAAAGAAATTACAGATTATTCTTTTTTAGCACTTTTACTTATATTTTATATACTACCTGCATTAAATGATTTTAGATTTAGTACATTATATAACTTTTTTAATGTTTCTTTTAAGCAACAATTTATATTTTTAAGTTTGTTAACTTTTATATTAATATCTTTACTACTTTTATTTGTGTCTATACTTGAACATAATAATACTAAAAATAAAGTATTTGATGAAGGCATAATATTTAATGATGGAGTTTTACATTCTTGGGATGAACTTACTGGTTATAAGTTTGGTTATTTAGTGGCTGGTTCTAAATATGTAGATCTTACACTATACTATGGTAGTATATCTAAGACTCTTAGAATAAATAAAAAAGACCTTCACATATATGAAGATTTAATGAATAAAAAATATTTTAAAATTGCTTAAATTAATGTGTTTTTATATGAAAAGAGTACATTCATAGATTTTAATTTTAATCTATGAATGTACTCTTTTTCGTTGTTTTAAATAAGTTAGGTTATATTTAAATTTTTAAAGATATACTTCTAAATTAATATTTGCTTAATCTTTATCATGTTTTTTAGTATTTAAATTTAACTTACAGCTTATTACTAAATCATAATTTCTAAGAGTAGCATTTATATCACCATTCATTTTTTGCATTAAACTTTTGGCTATATAAAGTCCTAGACCTGTACTATCATTATTTCTTGTTTTATCTTTTTTGTAAAATCTATTAAACATGTTATCTATATCTTCACTATTAAGATTAGTATTATATTCTATAAACTTAACTATAGCAAACTCTTTTTCTTTTTTTATTATTATATCTATATCTGACTTAGAATACTTAAGACTATTAGATATTACATTTTCTATAACTCTAGTAAAAGCATTACTATCTATACTTACAATTATGTCTTTTTCTTCTACATATATATTTGGCTTTATATTTTTATTTGTAAAATCTTCATAGAAACTAGCTATTATATTATATATAATATTATTTAAATTATCCTTTTTTATATTCAATTTATAACTATCCAGTTCTATAAGTGATAGTTTAAAAAACTCATCAAGTAATATTTCAAGTCGCTTTGAACGTTCTTGAATCGTATTTATATATTCATTCTTACTTTCCTCATTTACTTTATCACTCTTTAGCATTTGAACATACCCAAGTATAGATGTTAAAGGTGTTCTCAAATCATGAGATATACTTGCTATTGACTGCTTTAAATTTTCTTCTCTTAGTTTTTTATTTATATTTGTAGCTTCTATTATATCTATTTGATTATTGATATTATAAGCCAACATTTCTAGATCTTTATCTATTAACTTTATATCTATCTTTTTATTAGTTTTATTTTCATTATAGTATTTCAGCTGTTTTGTAATGTTTCTTATTTCCTTTTTTATAGAAAATAAATAGATGAGTAATATTATAATAATTACTCCAAAGAATATTGCTATCATAATTTACTCATTCTCCTTTTCTATCATAAATTTATTTAATATCTTGTTTATTTATTAATATACATCCAAGTGTAGATGTTATTATTATAACTATTATAGCATTTAATCCTAAACTTACCATAACCTCATTACTTGGATATTTTCCACAAATATCAAGTAATCCACCATATGGAATATATTTAGTTAAATACAATACATTTTTTTCTGTCAAAAATGCTGGTAAAAGTAGGATTAATACTCCAAATCCCATAAGTTCTGATTTTATCTTCATTATACTAGCTAAAAGTACATAAAAACTTGTAGATGCGTATAATAGTAGCATATATAAAGTTAAAAACTTTGATATTTTTAAAATATCAAAATTTCCAAATTCATACATTAATCCGCCTATTAATGTATTGAGTATTATTGGAAATAAAGCTATAATACTTACCCCTATAAATGAAACTATTAACTTTGATATATATATACTCGTTCTGCTATATCCATAGTTTATCTTATGCATTATAGTTTTATCTACGTATTCATCTACAAGTATATTTCCTACAAAATATACTAAAATCATATATGTAACAGCTGTAAATCCTATTGCTGAGAATAAAAAATCTTGAGCACTTAAATTTTTTATATTGCTAAAATCATTCATAGTAAATCCATATTTTCTGTTATTTATAAAAGTTACTATTAAGCTAAGAATTTCATCTCCTTGAGGCTTAAATATGTGAAGACCTAATCCTAATAATAATGGAATTAGAGTTATTAGTAGCATTTTTATAAAAACTTTACTTTTTCTTAGCTTGTACAGTTCTGACTTAATTAAATTTTCCATTATAATCTACCTCCTATTAAGTTCATAAAGTAATCTTCTAAATCATCTCCAATAGATACAATTTCTTCAGTTATTACATTAGAACTAATAAGAGCTTTAGATACTTCTATTTGGTTATCTATATAATCATATAATTTTATAGTATTATTTTTTAATACTTTAAAATTAGTAGTTTTTAATACAGATTCTAAACAAACTACAGCTTTGTTTATATCATCTACCTTTATTCTAAGAGCCTTTTTACATTTATCATATAACTCCTTTTGGCTTATTTCTTCTATTAATTTTCCATTATTTATTATCCCATAGCAAGTTGCTACTTGATTTAACTCGCTTAATAAATGACTCGATATAATTATTGTCATATTCTTTTCTTTATTTAATTTTTTTAATAAATCTCTTATTTCAACTATTCCCTTAGGATCTAGTCCATTTACAGGTTCATCAAGTATTAAAATTTCAGGATCAGATAGTAATGCCATAGCTATTCCTAGTCTTTGTTTCATTCCTAATGAAAACTGCTTAACTTTCTTTTTGCCTGTATTTTCTAATCCTACCATCTTTAACTTTTCATTTACACAACTACTTCCTGGTATTCCTTTTTGTATTCTTAATACTTCTAAATTTTCACTAGCACTCATATCTAAATATAAAGCTGGTGTTTCTATAAGTGCTCCTAATCTTTTTCTTTCTTTATTTATTTTATTTTTCTCTACTTCTTTAAATATTTCTATATATCCTTCGCTAGGATTGACTAATCCCGTTATCATTTTCATTATAGTAGTTTTACCAGCTCCATTTTGACCGATAAATCCATATATATCCCCTCTTTTTACAGATATACTTACATTATCTACGACTAAGTTTTTCTTATATTTCTTACTTATATTGTAAGTTTTTAGTATATATTCTTTCATGGCCCCTTCTCCTTCCTTTATACCTATATATTAAGATTTAAGTTCTAATAAAGCATAAAGAAATTATTAAGAAAGTATTAATTTTTATCTATTAGCTTATATCCTATTCCCCATACAGTTTGTATGTATTCTTTATGTATTCCATATTTAGATAGTTTATTTCTAATATTACTAATATGTACTGTTATAGTATTGTCATCTCCTAAAAATTCATCTTCCCAAACACTTTCAAATAAATTAGCTTTTGTAAATACCTTATTTGGATTTTTTATAAATATATTTAAAATTTTATATTCTATATTAGTAAATTCTATTAATTTATCATTAACGGTTACTTCTCTTTGTATATTATTCATTTTTATATCTTTAAAGCTTATTACATCTTCATTTATAGTATTTTTACCTATTTTATATCGTCTTAAATTCGTTTCTATTCTAGCTAGCACCTCATCTATATCAAAAGGCTTTGTTATATAATCATCCGCTCCCATTTTTAGTATTTTTACCTTTAAATCTATCTCCTCTCTAGCAGATATAACTATTGTAGGTATATCCATTTCTTTTCTTATATAAGAAAGTACATCTTCTCCATTTTTTCCTGGTAGCATTATATCTAAAAGTACCATAGATATATTTTCATACTTTATATTTATAATAGCCTCTGTACCTGAAAAGGCAGATATTATATCATATCCATTTTGCCTTAGCATATCACATAAGAGCTTATTTATGCTTATATCATCTTCAACCACTAATATTTTTGTATTTTTCCTCATAATATCCCCTTTATTAATTTGTTATTTATATAATTGTACCATAAACTCACATTTATTTAACAGAGACGAATTTATTGTCTTTTATATAAAATCTCCATAAATAATCTTTAGCTTCTTTAGCGTAATCTATATTAACTCTTTTACTATTTATTATTTCAAAATCATTACTACTATATATTTTCTTATTTCCTTCATAATAAAAATCACTTATAAAAAGTTCTTCACCTAGTATACTTTTACTATTTAAATCTCTACCTATATTAAGTGCCATACAAAGCTTCCCTGGTCCATTAGTTATATTTTTTTTCTGATATGAATTTAAGTCTTTATAATGTTTTTTATATCTATTAAAAGATATCTCATCTATTTCTTTAATAGGTTCTACTGCTCTTATAAGTACACATTCTGGTATATTTTCCTTGTTTGCAGATATATTTAAACAATTGTACATACCATATATTAAGTATACATATATATGACCGCCTTCTAAATAAAGAGGTGCTGTTCTATTGCTTTTTTTATCATTATATACATGTGATGCTTTATCATCTTTTCCCATGTAGCTTTCAGTTTCTACGATTTTTGTTACTATGGTTTCATTGTTGTATTTTCTTATTAAATATTTACCTAATATACCTTTAGCCACTTCTATACCATCTTTATTAAAAAAATCTTTATTCAAATATTATACCTCCTTGTTTTTTATATATTTTAATGTCATATGATTAGTATGTATCAAATTGAATAAATTTAATATCTATATTAGATACATTTAATTTTACTATAAAAAAAGAGTACTATTCTATTTAGACTAAGTACTCTTTTTTATTATTCTTTTTATAATTCATCATTTAACTTATATCCTATACCTATTTCAGTTATTATATATTCTGGATTTGCTGGTTCTTTTTCAATTTTTCTTCTTATCGTTGCCATAAATACTCTTAATGATTTTATTTCACCTCCAAGCGTACTTCCCCATATTTCTTTTGCAATAAACTTGTGTGTAAGAACTTTACCATGATATCTTACAAGTAAAGATAATATATCATATTCAATAGGAGTTAGATGTATTTCTTCATTTTTAATTGTTACCTTCCTTTTGTCAAAATCTATATATAAATCTTTATAATCAAAATTATTTTTAATTATAGCCTTAGGCTTATTTTTTTGCGAATGTCTAATAGCTACTCTAACCCTAGCTAATAGTTCAGCTACAGAAAATGGCTTTGTTATATAATCATCTGCTCCCATATCAAAAGCTTCTACTTTTTCTCTATCTTGTTCTCTTGCTGATACTACTATTATAGGTACATCACTCAAATTTCTTATATTTTTTATGACCTCTATACCATCTATATCTTCAAGACCTAAATCTAGTAATATGACATCTGGAGAGTAAGACATACAAAGAGATATACCTTCTTTACCAGTTGTTGCTTCTTTAACCATATAGTCTTGTGTTGTTAGTGATGCATTTATAAATTTTCTTATTGTACTGTCATCTTCTATAATTAATATAAGATATTTACTCATTTTATTTCCCCTCTGTCTAGTCTTCTTTTGGAAGTATGAATTTAAATGTTGCTCCTTTGTCTTTATTATTTTTTACACTTATATCACCTTTATGGGCATTTATTATAGACTTACATATGGAAAGACCTAGCCCAACTCCTTTTCTAGAATCGCTGTATTTTATTTCACCAGTAAAAAATCTATCAAAAATATTATCTATAACATTTTCACAAACACCCGGTCCATTGTCTTTTACCTCAAAAGCAATATATTCTCCCTCCTCATAAACCTTTATATTTATTTCACACTCCTCTTTAGAATATTTTATAGCATTATCTATTAAATTTATTAATACTTGTTCTATAAGTTTAGCATCCATAGGAACAAACAGTATTTCATTTGGTATATCTATCTTAAGTTTTATATATTGTATCCTCTTTTTTATATGGGATAAAGCCTCTGATATAACTTCTTCTATCATTTCTGGATTTTTCTTAACTTCAAGCTTTCCTTCATCTATCCTTGTCATACTAAGTAGGTTTTCAACTAACCTTATTAACCATTGAGTATCTTCAAATACTCCATGTAACAACTCATCTATTATACTTTCATTTATTGCATCTTTATTTTTTATGATAGTACTAACTGCACCACTTATTCCTGCAAGTGGTGTTCTTAAATCGTGGGATATTGCTCTTAATAGGCTACTTCTTAATCTTTCACTTTCAATTTCAAGGCTAGCTTCTTTTTGCACTTCTGCTAATATCTCTCTGTCTATAGATATAGCCATTTGTGCTATTACCGCTTCTATTAGGCATATATCCTCATTATCTATCTTTTTACCTAAAGAAGAAATACCTATAACACCTAAAGTCTCATTCATACCAATTATAGGCATATAAAAACCTCTAGATCCTGGTAATGTAGCTGTACCATTTCCGGCAATAGTACTATTGTTAAATACCCATTTAGCTACTGCCTTTTCAGACTCTGATATAAAAATCTCTTCATTTTCTTTATTTTTTATATTCTTATATAATTTTAATTCTTTTTGCTTCTTATCCTTTATATAACATACTACATTTTTATCAAGACCTACCGAAAGTAATTCTAATCCTTTTTTTATAATTTCTTCTTTATTCGATAATCTCAAGAAGCTTCTATTTATTTCATATAACATATGAGTATTTTGTTCTCTTTTTGAATATATTTCAACTTGCTGTTGTATTATTGATGTAAGTGTTGATGTTATTATACCTACTATACAAAATACAACTAGTGTTATTATATGATTTGGATCATCAATATCTAAAGTATAAAAAGGTTCTGTAAATAAGTAATTTAAAAGGATTACATTTATAACTGAGCTTATTATTCCCGCTGTATATCCTTTTGTAATAACAGATACTAAAGCAACACCTAGTATATAAATTAAATATATATTTTCTTGTATAAATCCCATATATTTTAATACAGAAGATATTACCGTAACTACTATTGTTATGCATAATAATTTTATTATATCAAGACTACTTACTTTAATCTTTGATATTAAACTACTTTCATTTTTAGTTATATATCTATTACTGCTTCTTCCTTTATAAGGTATTACATGTATATCTATGTAGTCAGCTTCATCTATTAATTTATCTACTATATCTTTTTTAACAAATTTAGAAAATATACTATGAGTTCTATGATTTCTACCTATTATAATTTTGGTTACATTTCTCATTTTTGCAAATCTTAAAATATCTTCCACCATATTATCGCCATGTAAAAGCACAATCTCAGCACCTAGTTTTTTTGCAAGTTCTAGGTTATTTTCTAACTGTTTTTTTGCTTCTTTTGACATTTCTTTCTGGCTTGGATTTTTTATATGTATAGCTATTAATTTTGATAACGATGCTTGTGATATTCTAGATGCAGTTCTAAGTATTTTTTGAGATGATGGCGATGGTGAAACACATGCAAGTATTGTTTCTGAGGTTGGGATTACTATTTCTTTTCCTTTTGATAGTCTAGTTATTTCAACCTCTTTATTTACCTTTTGTGCTGTTTTTCTAAGTGCCAATTCTCTTAGTGCTATTAAATTATCTTTAGTAAAAAAATTTTCTTGTGCCCTTATTGCTTGTTCTTTTTTGTATATTTTACCTTGATTAAATCTCTCTAACAACACATCCGGTTCTACATCTATTAACTCAAGTTGTGATGATAAATCTATTATTTTATCTGGGATAGTTTCTTTTACACATACATTGGTAACAATTTCAATTATATCATTTAAACTTTCTAAGTGCTGTACATTTACTGTAGTATATACATCAATTCCTGCCATTAGAAGTTCCTCTATATCTTGCCATCTTTTAGCATGTCTGCATCCTTTAGCGTTTGTATGTGCCAACTCATCTACTAATATTACTTCTGGGTTTCTTTTAAGAGCTAAATCTAAATTAAATTCCTTTAAAACTATATTTTTATACTTTACTTCTTTTATGTCTAAAACCTCTAGTCCATCTATTAAAGCCAGAGTTTCTTTTCTTGAATGTTGTTCTACATATCCTACTACTACATCTACTCCATTTTCTTTTAGAGTATGTGCAGATTCAAGCATGGAGTAGGTTTTACCTACTCCTGCTGCATACCCAAAGAATATTTTCAATTTACCTCTTTTTGACTTTTCTTCTTCACTATTTAATTTTGATAATAAACTTTCTGGATCTGGTCTATTCATATTTCCCCCATTAACTATTTGATTTTTTCTAAATCTAAGTTAAGATTTAATACATTAACTTTATCTTCTCCAAATATACCCATAAATTTCTTTTCTGTATTGTTATCTATTAATTCTAATAATTTTTCTTTCGAAACTTTACTATATTTTGCTATACGATCTACTTGATATATTGCTCCTTTTAATGATATATGTGGGTCTAATCCACTTCCTGATGCTGTAACTAAATCAACAGGTATTTTCTTATCACTATTTTCTTCATACTTTTTATATAATTTTACTCTTTCATCTATTACTTTTTCAAAATCTTCTCCTGTTGGGGACATATTACTTCCAGCAGAACTTAATCCATTATATGGATAGTCTGAAGTTGCTGATGGTCTTGACCAAAAGTAATCTGGGCTAGTAAAGTTTTGTCCTAATATTTCTGAACCTATGCTTTTACCATCTTCTTTTATTATACTACCATTTGCCTTGTACGGTACAAATATTTGTGCAAAAGCTGTTACTGTAACTGGATACAAAATTCCTGTTATTACTGTCATTATTATAAATATTAAAGATGCTTTTTTTATATATTCCATATTAAACTCTCCTTATTTAACTATATAAACATAATCATGCTTATAAGCATATCTATTAATTTTATAAATATAAATGGTGTGATAATGCCTCCGACACCATATATCATTAAGTTTTTTGATAATAACTTACTAGCAGGAAGCTCTATGTATTTAACTCCCTTTAAAGCAAGAGGAACTAACGCTATAATTACAAGTGCATTGTATATAACAGCACTCATTATTGCACTTTCTGGGCTAGATAGATTCATTATATTCAATTTATCAAGTTGAGGATATATACCTATAAATAGGGGTGGTATTATAGCAAAATATTTTGCTATGTCATTTGCTATACTAAAAGTTGTAAGAGCTCCTCTAGTCATTAATAGCTGTTTACCTATTTTTACAATCTCTATTAACTTTGTTGGACTTGAGTCTAAGTCTACCATATTACCAGCCTCTTTAGCAGCTTGAGTTCCTGTATTCATTGCAACTGCAACATCTGCTTGTGCAAGTGCCGGAGCATCATTACTTCCATCTCCTGTCATTGCTACTAAATGCCCTTTTCTTTGATATTCATGTATTAAATCAAGCTTAGCTTTAGGAGTTGCTTCTGCTAAAAAATCATCTACTCCAGCTTCTGCTGCAATAGCTGCTGCTGTTAATGGATTATCACCCGTTATCATAATAGTCTTTATTCCCATTTTTCTTAAATCGTTAAATTTTTCAGATACACCTTTTTTTAGTATATCTTTTAGATATATTACGCCTAATACTTTTTCATTTTTACAAACTACTAAAGGAGTTCCTCCCTTTTTAGATATTGACTCTACTATCTCATCACATTCCTTTGGATAATTACCTCCCATATTTTCTACAAATTCTTTAATAGCACTTGCTGCCCCTTTTCTTATCTTGTCTTGACCTATATTAGTACCACTCATTCTAGTTTTTGCAGAAAATGGAACAAATTCAGGATTTTTAACATCTAAGTAGTTTCCATTTATTGCCTTCTTCTTTTTTGCAAGTATTACTATACTTCTTCCTTCTGGAGTTTCATCTAGTGTAGAACTTAATTCAGTATAATAAACAAACTCCTCCATATCTACATTTTTAAGAGGTATAAATTCACTTGCCTGTCTATTTCCATAAGTTATAGTACCTGTTTTATCTAGAAGTAAAATGTCTACATCGCCTGCTGCCTCTATAGCTCTTCCTGATGTTGCTAATACATTTTTATTATTTAATCTGCTCATTCCTGCAATACCGATTGAGGAAAGTAGTGCTCCTATTGTAGTAGGTGCTAGACAAACTAATAAGGCTACTAAAGATGTTATAGAAACTACACTTCCTACTCCATTTTGATTTACAGCAAATCTACTAAATGGATATAGTGTAATTGTAACTACTAAAAATATTGCTGTTAACGCTATTAGTAAAGTTTGAAGAGCTATTTCATTTGGAGTTTTTTTTCTTTGTGCCCCTTCAACCATAGCAATCATTTTATCTAAGAAACTTTCACCTGCATTTGATGTAACTTTTACTATTAAGTAGTCTGATACCACCGTTGTTCCACCGGTTACTGCGCATCTATCTCCACCAGATTCTCTTATAACTGGTGCACTCTCACCTGTTATGGCACTTTCATCAACAGATGCCACTCCTTCTATAACATCTCCATCTGCTGGTATTTGGTTATTTGCTTCTACTAAAACTATATCTCCTTTTTTAGTAAATTAGATGGAATCATTTCAAATTCACTATCTATATTACACTCTTTGAGCTTTTTAGCTAAAACGTCCTTTTTAGCAGCTCTTAAGCTACTTGCTTGTGCTTTTCCTCTACCTTCTGCTATTGCTTCTGCAAAATTTGCAAATAACACTGTTGACCATAAAAATATACTAATTGTTATAGTAAATGGTGTATTGTCATTTGTTATGTTAAAAATAGATAAAACACTTATAATACTAGTTATTATGGAACCTACATAAACTATAAACATTACCGGATTTTTTAGTTGATTCTTGAAATCTAATTTTTTTATAGAATCTTTAGTAGCCCCTTTTAAAATATCTTTATTTATGAAAGTCTTATTTAAATCACCCATAATCTTATCTCCTTATATTAAAATATCATGCTCAAGTGTTCTGCTATTGGTCCAAGTGCTAAAGATGGTAAGAAACTTAATGCACCTATCATAAGTACTACTCCTACCAATAAAAATACGAATAGTGTATTGTTAGTGGCTAATGTACCCGAACTTTGTGGAACTATTTTTTTGCTAGCTAAAGACTCTGCTATATTTATTATTAATATTATAGGTATAAAGCGAGCAAGTAACATTACTATACCTGTTAATAAATTTACGAATATATTATTTGCACCAAATCCTGCGAATGCACTACCATTATTGTTTCCTGTAGAGCTTAATGCATATAATATTTCTGAAAATCCATGAGCCCCACTATTGTTTAATAAATCACTTGCATTTGGTAACATACAAACCATAGCAGTTCCAACTAAAACCAAGACTGGAGTAGTTATTATTAAAATAGATGCCATCTTCATTTCAAAAGGTTCTATTTTCTTTCCTAGATACTCAGGAGTTCTACCTACCATAAGACCTGATATAAATACTGTTAATATTACAAACGCTAACATGCCATATAGTCCACAACCAACTCCTCCAAATACTACTTCACCTAGTTGCATAAGTAGTGTTAAAATCATTCCTCCTATTGGTGTGAAAGAGTCATGCATAGAATTTACAGAACCATTAGATGCTGATGTTGTTGTTACCCCCCATATAGCAGAATTCGTAACTCCGAATCTAACCTCTTTTCCTTCCATATTTCCTCCAGACTGATTATCATCTATCTCACTGTATATATATGGATTATTTACTAATTCTGGAGTTGACTTGTATTCATAATACATAGTTGTTGCCATAGCTATTACAAATATTACTATCATTGCAGATAAAAGTGTGGTTCCTTGTTTTTTATCTTTTACCATGTCACCAAATGTAAAGCATAATGCTGCTGGTATTAATATAATTGATACTACTTGAGCTATATTTGATAATAATGTTGGGTTTTCAAGTGGATGTGCTGAATTCGTTCCAAAGAATCCTCCTCCATTTGTTCCTAATTGTTTTATTGCTATTTGGCTTGCTGCAGGACCTCCTGGAATAATCTGAGTATCTACTGTACTTTTATCATCTAAAACTATTTCTTCTACTAAGCTTACTTCTTGATAAGGTTTAAAGTTTTGCACTACTCCTTGAGTTGTTAAGAATATTGCAAGTACCATAGATAAAGGTATCAGCACATATAAAGTCGATTTTATTAAATCTACCCAGAAGTTTCCTAGTTTAGAACATTTAGTTCTCTTAAATCCTCTTATTAAAACCATAAGTACACTTATCCCAACTGCTGCTGATACAAAGTTTTGAACTGTTAGACCTAACATTTGAGACATATAGCTTAATGTAGTCTCTCCACTATATGCTTGCCAATTTGTATTAGTTATAAAGCTTGCTGCTGTATTAAAAGCTAAATCCCAATTTACATTACTTAATTTTTCAGGATTTAGTGGTAATATATACTGAATCATTTGTAAAAACATAACAAATAATAAACTAATGACACTAAATGCCATTAAACTTAAAATATATTCTTTACCTGACATTTCTTCATTTTCATTTATTTTAAGAACTTTATATATCCATTTTTCTATAGGTTTTATTACTTTACTTAGAAATACTCTTTTACCTTTAAATACCTTAGATATATAAATTCCCAAAGGTTTTGCTAGCAATAAAACTATTGCTATAAAAAATATTACTTGAATTACAATGCTACTCATTTTTTCTCCTCCTAATTTTTGTATATGATTATTCTATTATTTTTTATATAAAATGAATGTTAATATAATTCTATATACATTAAGATTGTATAAAGATTAAATAAAAAAGTACCTAGATTAATCTAGGTACTTTTTGCTATTTTTTATCATTATATATTTTACTACTATCAGAAACATTTTTTAAAGTTGACGTCCACTCATTATTAGTAGCGTCTTTTTTATTTCTATTAGCTTTATTAGTTACACATTCATTAGAACCTGACCATTGGTTATTTCCTTCACATTTTTTGTTATTATTCATAATGTCACTCCTTAAAAGTAATATCGTTTATATTTTTTCTTATTTGTATATTTTAATACTAGTGCTTTTTAGGGTGCTTTGGTATTTTATATATTTTTTCTTTCCTAAGTTCCATTATAAAAGATAGCATCATAAGTACTAATATTATACTAAATGGAAGTGCCGTAACTATTGACATTGTTTGAAGTCCTTGAAGTCCTCCACTAAGAAGTAGTGCTACTGCAACTAATGCCTGAAGTATTCCCCAGACTAATTTTACCTTATTAGTTGGTTCCATAGAACCTTTAGCACTAAACATACCTAATACAAAAGTTGCTGAATCTGCCGATGATACGAAAAAAGTAAGTATAAGTATCGTTGCTATTATGCTTATAATATATCCAAATGGCAAACTCTCTAACATTACAAATAAAGTTGAACTCATATCTACTTTTAATGCTTCAAGTAGTGCTAGATTGGTATTTATCTCTAAGCTTAATGCAGTTCCTCCAAATACAGCAAACCATATACAACTAAATAAAGATGGTACTAATAATACTCCTATTATAAATTCTCTTATGGTTCTTCCTTTAGATACCCTTGCTATAAATACACCAACAAAAGGTGACCAAGCTATCCACCATGCCCAGTAAAATAATGTCCAATTGGCTATCCAATTTGATTCTTCAAATGGTGTTAATCTCAAACTCATAGATATAATATTTTGAAGATAATTTCCTAAATTATTAGTAAATACCTCAAGTATATTTGCTGTTGGTCCTAGTATAAATACAAATATTAAAAGTAATACAGCTATACCTACATTTATATTACTAAGTATTTTAATTCCTTTTTCAAGTCCAGTTGTTGAAGATATTAAAAATAATATAGTAGATATTATTATTATTATTATCTGATTAAATATATTTATATTTATTCCAAATAAATTGTTAAGTCCTCCGTTTATTTGCATGGCTCCAAGACCTAAAGATGTAGCAACTCCAAATGCCGTTGCTATTATTGCAAGAATATCTATAAACTTAGATTGTGGAGAATTCAAATCACCTCCTATAATTGGAGATAGAGTCTGACTTATAAGTAACTTTTTGTCCTTTCTAAATCTAAAATAAGCTATAGTAAGTCCTACTAAAGAGTATATAGCCCATGCATGAAGTCCCCAATGAAAAAATGAAAAAGTTATAGCAGCATTAGCAGCTTCAGGTGTAAGTTTTGGTATTCCTGATAAAGGATAAATATAATGATCTAAAGGTTCTGCTACTCCCCAAAACACAAGACCTATACCCATTCCTGCGCTAAATAGCATTCCAAACCAAGTTATATTGCTAAATTCAGGTCTATCATCCTCATGCCCAAGTCTTAGTCTACCGTATTTACTAAAGGCTAATGCAATCATAAATACTAATACTAAAAATGTAATTATAAGAAACATCCATCCAAATTTATCTGTTGTAAAAGCTAACGCAAGTGTAGCTGTACTTGCTAAAGAATTTGGAGATATAAGTCCCCACAATACAAATAACCCAATTATTGCTACGGATATATAAAAAACCATATGAAAAACTCCTTATCAAATGTATTTCTGATTTAGTTTCTCTTAAATCTATATTTTGTATACTGATTTTTATAAAAAAGAGTACTTCTAAGAAGTACTCTTTTACTCTATCCGAAAAATTAATTATATAAATTTATATGTATTAATAAAAAAACATCTATAAAGATTTATAGATGTTTTTATTAAAATTACTTTTTAACATTATCATTTTTATTAATATTGTTATTGTTATTATTATTGTTGTTATTATTAGTATTGTTATTATTAGTATTGTTATATTTACTAGTATCTATTCCTAATGATCTATTCATATCTTCTAATAATTTTTCAAATTGGTTTTTTTCACCTTTATCTGTTTTTGTTGCTTCATCTACAACTCTCATAAAGTCTTCTTTTGACTTACTTAAATCTTCTTTTGATATTTTATCTAAATTTTTTAATTTTGTATCTATATTATCTATAGTTTTTTCGCCTTCTCTTATAAGATCTTTATTCATTTTATCTAATTCTTTATCATCTGTTTTTACATCATTTTTTAAATTATTTACAAAAGCTTGAGTTTTATCTCTTGCATCTTTATATGCTTCTTTTACATTAGATAAATATTTTTCATTTCCTGGGTACTCATTTGTTTCATAGTACTTAGATACACTTTGTGGAGATAAGTAAACTTTATAATTATTTAAATCATTCATATAATCTCCATAAAATCTTGAGTACTGAGTTACATAATCATTATCTCTTACAGAAGTATTATCTCCTGTTGGAGTCTCTACTTTTGTACCTTTTGTATTTTCGTTCGCATTTTTTCCATTGTTATTACATGCTACTACTCCAAGTGATAACATTAATGAAAGTCCTATTGTCATAAGTTTTTTTAGTTTCATATTTTACCTCCAATTTTTCTTTATGTAATTATTTACTCTACTATTATTTACTAAATCTTAAATATTATTATAAAAAATTTAACATTTTAAATTTCTTATTTTACCATAATTGCCATAAAAATTAATCTATATTTCTGTATTATTTTTATAATTTTTGAACAAACTTTTAGTAAGAATATTGTAATAAAATTTGCATTTAATTTAAGTTATATAACGATAATAAAATGTTTATACCTAATACTAAACGTGATATTTTCAATACTAAAAATTATTAATTAATAAAATTTATCATTGAAATTGATTATCATTTATTCTATAATATAATTAATTGATAATAATTTTCATTAGGAGTTGATAGTTTTGAACTGTTATTCATGTAAAACTAATATAAATTCATCATATATAAAATGGTTATTAGAAATACTAGGTCCTGTACTTATGGGTTCTAAGCCTTGTGAAATACTTAGTATACCTAGTTTTGATAAAAATAAAGATAATAAAATAAACGATATAAAAAATCACTTTAAATTATGTAAAAAAATTAATTATATAATAATAGATAAAAAAGAAAAGGGACTTAAACTATTATTTATAAATAAAGACTCCTTATCTACTCAATTAAATAATAAAAAAATCCATAACTTTTTAAAATATTTAGGTTATCCATCTAATTTAGATACAGATTTATACCTTAATCACTTGATAAACAAATTAGAGGGAGATGATTTCCCAGATGAAATAGGTATATTTTTAGGATATCCACTTAAAGATGTAGTAGGATTTATGGGTTATGGTAGTTATAAGTTTCATAACACTAAATATTGGAGAGTATATGGTGATCCTAAACCTTCAGAAGACTTGTACTTTAAATTTCTAAGCCATAGAGAAAAGTTAAGAGATATGTTAAAGTCTCAAAGTGTAAAATATATACTTTCATCTCTTTAAAATAGTTAACCAGAAATACATAAATATACAACAAAAAAAGAGCTATCTTTATATAAAGATAGCTCTTTTTTTATATTTCATCTGCTATATCCCAACATTTGCCCACGCATAAACCCATCTACTATTTCTTTAATAAATTTTAACATGGAATCTCCCCCTATATCTCCTCGTTATTTATTTTATAATTATATTTATTTGCTAAAATTTCTTTTTATTAGTTACACTTACTATACCCACATTGCAAACATACCCCGCATCCACCTGATGGTATTATAGATTCACTTTTACACTCTGGACATATAAATTTTTCATTTTCTATTGTATCTGCATATAAATTTTCTTTTTTATCATCTTTTGGCTTTTCATTAACCAATATCCCACTTCTCTTACAACCATCTCTGTATATAGTTATCCCTTTTAAATTATTTTTCCAAGCACTCATATAAATATTGTACACATCATCTACAGTAGCTTCATGAAATAGATTTATTGTAGATGATATAGATGCATCTATATGTTTTTGCCATGCGTTTTGCATTCTTATTCTATCCTCTGGATTTAACTTCATAGCGGTTACAAATATGTTTGGTAAATCTTTTTCATTTACTATATTATATTCATCCATATACTCTTTTACTATAGGAGTATATACCTTGTAATATACATCCTCATCATGCAAGCTTTCTGTTTTTCTTATGTATGATAAGTTAAATATTGGCTCTATACCACCACTTATACCAAGCATAGTTGATATAGAGCCTGTAGGTGGTATTGTCAATAATTGAGAGTTTCTAAGCCCATATTTCCTAATTAAATTCTTAACATCATCATCAACATTTTCTTTGAAGAAATTAGAACTAAAAACTGCTTCTTCATCATATTTTTCATAACTTCCATAATCCCTTGAAAGAATTGCTGATTGCTTTAAGGCCTCATTTAACATAATCTTTGATAACCTTTCACATAAGTTTATAGAATTTTCACTTCCATATACTAAATTTAACTTTATAAGCATATCCGCTATTCCCATAACACCTAAACCTATTTGTCTATAATTTTTTACACTCTCTTTTTGTATATCTAGAGGATGAAGATTAAGACCTTCTTCTAACACTTCATTTAATCCTACAACACAATCACGTACAGTTGACTTAAATTTATTAAAATCAAAAACTGCTTTTTTTGTAAATGGCTCAACTACAAACTCAGCTAAATTTATAGAACCTAGTAAACAGCTTCCTCCAGCTGGTAATGGCTCTTCTGCACAGGGATTTACACCTTCATATCTAAAATTTTTATCTTCACTTAGTAAGTGATTTTTATTAATATTATCCCAAAATAAGATACCTGGCTCTGCATAATCCCAATTATTTTGTATGAGTTTCATAAATAAACTATATGCATCTACTTCTTTATTTATAACTTCATCAGTTTCCTTTACTAAAAATTTACAAATAAACTTTTCTTTATTTTCTACAGCTCTCATAAACTCATCATTTATTCTAACTGATATATTTGCTTTAGTAATTTTTTCTAAATTTGTTTTTATATCTATAAACTCTTCTATATCAGGATGATTAACATCCATTGATATCATAAGAGCTCCTCTTCTTCCCCTTTGGCCTATAAGACCAGTTGTCATAGAGTAAAGATCCATAAATGATACAGCCCCTGTAGTAGTCTTTGCTGCATTATATACCCTTGATCCTCTTGGTCTTAAATTTGATATATCAATTCCTACTCCTCCTCCATAACTAAATGTTCTAGCTAAATATTTTGCAGTATCGAATATAGACTCTATATTGTCTTTTGGTCTAGATAATACATAACAATTAGAGTAGGTTACTTTTATACCATACTTATTAAGACCTCTATTTGCAAGTATTCTTCCTGCAAATAAAAACTTCTTTTCTCTTATAAGCTTTTCTATTTTTTTATTTCCTCCAGATACTCTTACTAGCCACTCATCAAAGCTTTCATTATTATATTGATATTTGTTTGACCATATAGACTTTTGAAGCTCTTCCATTTTCCACTTAGAATATCTTATATTTGCTCTTTTTTCTCTATATAATATGTACTTTTTAGCTACATCTTTTCTATTTGATTCCATAAGATATAACTCTACCATATCTTGTATTTCTTCTACGTTTATAGGTTTATTTGTATTAATTAAACTTTTTTCTATCTTGTTAGCTATATCTATAGCTAACTCTTTATCTTCATCAAACTTGCTATTTATAGTTGATTTATAAATAGCATTATATATCTTACTTTTATCAAAGCTCTCTTTTGTTCCATCTCTTTTTATTATATTTATCATTAGCTAATCCCTCATATTAATATTTTATATTTTGATTATTAATATCTTTCCTTAATCTAGTTTAAATTATTAATATAAAAAACTAATTAATTTTATATATACTTTTAGTTTAAGTAATAATTTAGTATATTCTTAACCTTAGGTACTACATATTCACTAGTAGATTTATTTATATTCTCTACTATCATAGATATAGCTATTTTGGGGTCATCTTCATTTACTGCAACAAACCATCCATTATTAATACCGCTATTATCATCTTTACTATTTTTAATTTCAGCAGTTCCAGTTTTCCCCATTATATTTTTACCTTCTATTTTAGCAAGATATCCAGTTGAATCTTCATCGTTTATAGCACCTTTAAAGCATTTTTTTAATTCTTCTATATATTTCTTATCTATAGCATTTTTATATACTTTACTTTCTTTGTTTTCACTTATAACAAGTCTTGGTATCATTATATTTCCATCATTAACTAAAGCACTATAAGAAAGTACAACATCTAGTGGTGTCATTAAAATTTCCCCTTGACCATATCCTGTATCTCCTAAAAGAATTTCATTGTCTAATTTCCCATTATTAGATATTTGAGAGTTTTGCATAGGATATTCAAAAGTAATTTTTTCTCCTATTCCAAATTTTTTAAGACCTTTTATATAATCTTCTTCTCCTAATTTTATAGCCTTATCTGCAAAGTATATATTATCAGAATATTTTACTGCATCGTATAGATTAACAGGTCTTTTTGTATCTTTTACTCTTGTTACGCTATAATTCCCCCAACTACTATCCTTTTGCCAACTCTCCCCCTTTATATCCATGTATTCGTTAGGATTTATAACTCCACTTTCTAATCCAATACTAGATGTAATTAGTTTTATAGTTGACCCTGGAGAGTATGAATCATTAGCTCGATTTTCAAACTGTATATTATTTTGATTTTCCCACTTATTAGCTATTTCTTTAGTCTTGTATGTAACCAGTGTATTAGAATTATAAGATGGAGAACTTACCATAGCTAATACTTCTCCATTTAGAGGATTAATTGCTATAGAAGCTCCTTTATCTCCTTTTAATTCATTGTATATACTATCTTGAAGTTTAGAGTCTATAGATAACTTTATATCTTCTCCATTTCTTTGATTTACTTTGCCTATTTCTATTTTCTCATTTCCTCTTTTTAGATAAGCCTCTACTCCATCAATTGCTCTTAGTCTATCTTCATATATTTGTTCTAATCCTGCTTTTCCAATCTTACTAGTCTGTGAATATCCTTTACTTTTTTCTAATTCTTCTTTTGTTATATTTCCTATATATCCAATTAAATTTCCCAAAGCTTCACTATTTTTATATACTCTAGACACTTCTTCTTTTATACTAATGCCTTCTATTAATTTCAAATTATTTATTCTATCATTTTCGTACGGTGATACATTTAATAAATGTACTAACTGGCTACTTGGCTTATCTTTTATTGTATCTTCTATATATTCTTTGCTTATATCTAGTATTGTTGCTACCTTGTCTATATTTTCTATTTTGTTTTTATTAAATACTTCTGGATGTATATAAACTGAATTTACATTAGAGTCAATTGCTAGTTCTTCGTCGTTTCTATCTAATATTTTTCCCCTAGTGGCCTTTTTGGTTTCTACTCTTACTAAATCTCCTTTTTTCATATTAGGTAGTATTAAACTTTCATCCCATAGTATTTTATATCTATCATCTTCCTTAACTAAATTTATATTTAAATTATCATAATCTAATTTGCCTACGATAGTGTTTATACTCATAGATGCTAATATTTTTAAATCTTTATCAATCTCTTTTATTTTTATATTTATATCTCTTGCGTTTATTGAGCCATAAATTTTTTCATATCTATTTGTAAATTCTTCATAGGATATCTCCTTCTTGGATTTAATAGATATATTTTCATATAATTTATCAAACTTTCTATCGTTTAAATCCTTAGTAAAACTATCTATAATTTGTTTTACTTCACTTTCATTACTACATCCTACAAACAATAATGTAATCATAATAATTACCCCTAATAATATAAGTATTTTTTTTAATCCCCCCATAAAAATCCCCCCTATTTAAAATATTTAGATTTTATTTTATTTACCTCATCATGCTTTATAGCTATTGCCTTTCCAACCTCTCCTCCTAGTATATTCCATACATAGTTATGAACTTCTACTGCATTATCAAAATCACCTTTTTTCCAATTTAATAATTGTCTATTTAGATATTCCTTAACACCATTATCTTTTATATATCCTAAAGAAGTTATGGCTATATCTACACTTTCAGGTGTTATCTCTACCATCCCATACTTTCTATCATCTATAGCTTTTATAATACTATTTGCCATTTCATGTATAAACTGTATGCTTTGATATTCACTATTTGGCATATATAAATTATTTACTTGTACGTTATCTTCCTCTTTTATATCTTCATTTTTTTCTTTATCTGAAATTTTAAGTTCTTTATTTAAGTCTTCATCTGTTTTATTTACCTTGTACTCTGTAGTTTCTACTACTTCAAACTTTATACTACCATTTTCATCTAACTTAGCTTTTGGTATATATTTATCTACTCCTATAAAAGATGCAATTTCATCTACTTGTAAAGTGTCATTTATAGTTTGGAAGAAATTTTTAACTGGTGGTAACTTGTGTGCAAGCACAGGGTTATATATACCAACAGATAATATAATCCCTAGGCTTGCGGCTATATACATAAATTTCCTTTTGATTTTTTTTATCTTAATATCTTTTTCTGCATTATTTATGGCATTTTTTATTAAAATATTTAAGTCACTTGGAACTTCAATTGACTCTATTTTTTCTTTATCTATGTAAAAATCATTAATTTCTTTATCTATGTCTTTTATATCTATATCTATATCAATTAAATTATCTTCAACTTTATTTTTTTTACTCATTCCCATAGCCCTCCTTTAATATACTTTTCATATCTTTTATTGCTTTTCTTAGATGAGTTTTTATAGTATTAATAGGACGGTCTAGTATATTTGATATTTCTTCTACCTTTAAATCTTCTATATATCTAAGTATAATTGCATCTTTATATTTATCTTCTAATTCATCTATAGCATTGTATAAATCTATTTTTGTTTCAATCTTATCATCTATTAAAACTTCTTTTGTATATGAATTTTCATTATGTCCTAAATCTATCATCCCATTTTTTCTTAAATAATCATTTGTTGTGTTTATAAGTATTTTACTTATCCAAGTTTTAAAATACTTAGGCTCTTTTAATTTTTGTATATTCTTGTATGCTTTATATACTGTTTCTTGAAATATTTCCTTTGCATCTTCCTCATATTTACACCTTATATATATTTCCTTGTATAGTCTTTTTGAGTATATATTTATCAATTTCTCAAAAGCTTCTTTATCACCTTTTATTGCCTTTTCGGCTAGTATTACTTCATCCACTTTTTTACTCCCTTCTTACTTTCATTTCTGATTACATTTATTAGACTCTGGGTTTTAGTAAAAAGTTTTAACTTTTTTATAAAAATATAAAAAATACTAGAAAATTTTATTCTAGTATTTTCAGCAAATATTTTAAGTTTACCTTTTATATTTTTATACCATATACTGTAGTTATAATAATGTTATAATTTTTATATATATTTTTTAAGTCAATAAATTTAAAATATTATTAATACCTTTATTATATCAATATACTTATTTTTTCAAAAAACGGTATTAATAAAGCATATATAATAATGTTACTAATCATTATATATATTCATTTTTTCTCCCCTTGCAAAGCCTATTACTTTAATACCTAATTCTTTTGATAATTTCATAGCCATATCAGTTATAGCTGATCTTGATACTATATATTTTAAATTTAAATTAAAGCATTTTAATATTATTTCAGATGTTATTCTTCCACTTGTAAGTATTAATTTATTATTTATATCTATATTATCTACTAAACACTTCCCTATTACCTTGTCTAATGCATTATGTCTTCCTATGTCTTCTTTAAAAAATAATATCTCTTTAAAATTACTAAGAGCTACACTATGTACCCCACCAGTATTTTTAAATACTTCTGATTTTTCATTAAATTTATTTATAAGCTTATTTATATTTTTATAATCTAACTTATCTATATTTAAAGTATCATCAAGTTTTATTTTTAACTTTTTTAAAGACTTATAATATATACTCCCTTTACCACAACCACTAGTTATAGCTCTTTTTTCATTTAACTTATTATTTATATTGTTTTTATTAACTATTTTTATATCTACATATCCTTCTTTTTCAAATACATTAATGCTATTAATATCATTATATGAAGTTATTATCTCATCTGAATACAAAAATCCTACTGCTAAATGTAGTAATGAACTTGGAGTACATATTAGTGTTATATATTCATATTCGTTTATATATATAGTAAATAAATACTCTACCACTATATCATCATCAACTTCTATTAATTCCCCATTTATGTATCTTTTTATTTTATATTTTTTAACCACATCCATAGCTATATATTTCCTTTTTATAAGAATCTAGTTCTTCTCTTGTATTTAAGTTTGTAAACATATTTTCATTAAATTTATTATTTTTAAATTCATCTTCTTTAACATAATACACATTTTTATTATTTCTTTCAAAAAAGCTTATTATAGATTTTCTATTTGAGTTTAATATATAATCTTTCATTTCATATCCTAATTTTTTTTTATAAGCACCATGAAAAAGCTGTATTTTATCATTTAATATAGATATATAAATATGAGATTCCTTTTTATCTTTTATGTCTTTATTGACCATTGCTTTAATGTATTTTATATAATTATCATCTAAGACAGGCATATCACAAGCTATTATATAAGCATATAAACTACTACTATTTTTAAGCCCTACACTTATTCCTGCCAGTGGTCCCATACCCTTTATTTCATCCTCTACAACTTTGTACCCTAAATCTTTATAATACTCTTTTTTATTAGTCACTATTATTATTTCTTTAAAGTGTTTTTTAAGCTTTTTAGCAATATCTAATATTAATCTCTTTTCATTGATTACTAAAAATTGCTTATCAAACCCCATTCTACTACTTTTTCCGCCAGCTAGTATCATAGCTGTATTTAGATTATCCATATTAATCACCTTTATATTAAAGTAGTGTTTTAAAAATAAGGATATAAATTAATTTATATCCTTATTTACTATATTTTAAGCATGTGCTAATTCTTTATTTCTTATTTTTTCTACTTTTATAGCACATACCTTTAAATCTGGTACTTTACTCACCTTATCTAATGTAGTATTAGTAAGATAATTTGCAGCTCCATCAGCAAAGTGGAAAGGCATAAAAAATACATCTTCATCAACTATATCAGTTATTCTTACATAAGTTTCTATTTCTCCACGCTTTGAAGATACCTTTATTTTTTCATTTTCTTTAAATCCTAGCTTATTGGCTGTTATTGGATTTACTTCTATATATGAATGTGGTGCCTTTTCATTAAGACCCTCTACCTTACCTGTCATTGTTCTGGTATGATAATGATATAATATCCTTCCATTAACTAATGTATATGGATACTCTTCACTTAAACCTTCAAAACTTAATGTATAATCACAAGGAACAAATGTTGCTTTACCTTTTGCAAATTTATCTGTATGTAATATTTTAGTGCCCTCATGATTAATGTTGGTACATGGCCACTGTAATCCTTTCATTTCTATTCTTTCATAAGTTATTCCAGCGTATGATGGTGTTAATTCACTAATCTCTTTCATTATTTCTTTTGGAGATTCATAGGTTTTATCATATCCTAATTTATTCATGATCTCCATCAATATAACCCAATCAGGTTTTGAATTATATACAGGCTTTATAGCTTCCCTTATTCTTTGAACTCTTCTATCCGTATTTGTAAATGTTCCATCTTTCTCTGCAAAAGATGCAGCAGGTAAAACTACATCTGCAAGTTCTGCTGTTTCAGTTAAGAATATATCTTGTACAACCAAGAAATCTAGTTTTTCTAGAGCCTTTTTTATATGATTTATATCTGGGTCTGATATCATAGGATTTTCACCCATTATATATAAAAACCTTATATCGCCATGTCCTATAGCATTAGTTATCTCTGGAACTGTTAAACCTACCTTATTAGGCAATTTTACTCCCCATGCATTTTCAAATTTTTTAACAATATCTTCATTTAATACACTTTGATATCCTGTAAATATATTCGGTAAAGCTCCCATATCACATGCACCTTGCACATTGTTTTGGCCTCTAAGTGGATTTACTCCAGTATATTCTTTTCCTAAATTACCGCATAAAAGTGCTAAATTTGATATACTCATTACATTTTGGGTTCCTGTTGAATGTTGAGTTATACCCATAGAGTAAAATGTTGCACTGTCATTAGTTGCATATATTCTAGCAGCTTTTATAATATCATCTTTATCTACTCCACATATTCTAGCACCTTCCTCAGGTGTATAATCTTTAACTAATTCTTTTAAAGCTTCATAGTTTTCAGTTCTTTCTTTTATATATTCATCATCTTGTAAATTTTCAGATATTATAACATTCATCATAGTGTTTAATAAGGCTACATTTGTTCCAGGATTTATCTGTAAAAATACATCAGCTCTTTTAGCTAGCTCTATTTTTCTTGGGTCTGCTACGATTAATTTCGCTCCTTTACTTACTGCTTGTTTTATTTTCGCTCCTATAACAGGATGATTTTCTGTTGTATTAGAGCCTATTACAAATATAGATTCTAAATTACTTACCTCTTCAATGCTATTTGTCATAGCACCACTACCTAATGTAGTTGCAAGACCTGCAACTGTTGAGGAATGTCAGAGTCGAGCACAATGGTCTACATTATTAGTTCCCATTACTCCTCTTATCATTTTTTGGAATAAATAGTTTTCTTCATTACTACATCTTGCTGAAGATAGCCCTGCAAAAGCATCACTACCATAAACTTTCTTCGTTTTATTAAAGTTTTCTAATATGTAGTCATATGCTTTCTCCCAAGTAACTTCTTCAAATTTTTCACCAACTTTTATTAGTGGATTTTTAAGTCTATCTTCATGATTTATAAATTTGTATCCAAATTTACCTTTAACACACAGTAGTCCATCATTTACTTCACCAAATACTGGTTGAGATCCTACTACCTTATCATCTTTAACTTGTAACTCTAATTGACATCCCACTCCACAATAAGAACAAGTAGTCTTCACTTTTTTAGTGTTGTAAAAATCTGCATTTTTAGGAACTAGTGCTCCTACTGGACAAATTGATACACAATTACCACAAGATACACAACTTGATTCATTTAAATTTTCTCTAAAGAATGGAGTAATTTCAGTTTCATAACCTCTATCAACTGAACTTATAGCACTCACTTCTTGTAATTCTTCACATACTCTTACGCATTTTTTACAAAGAATACATTTATTTGGGTCATAATAAAAAAATGGATTACTGTCATCAATAGGCAATTTCTTAGGCTGGTTGTCATATTTAGGTTTGAAATTATTTAGATATATACTTGAATAGTCTTGTAATTTACATGAACCTGATCTTGCACATGTTGTGCACTCTAATGGATGGTCTGATATCATAAGTTCTAATATTTCTTTTCTTGCGCTTTGTACTTTCTTGCTATTTGTTAATATTTCCATTCCTTCTTTTACTATTTTTCCACAAGCTACTTCTAAATTTTTACTTCCTTTAATCTCTACTACACACATTCTACATAGTCCGCTTGGATTTAATCTTTCATCATTACAAAAGTTAGGCAATTCTATTCCTATACTTTTACAAGCATTAAAAATTGTGGTTCCTTTTTTAACACTAACTTTAGTATCATTTATAATTATATTTACCAAAGTATTACCCCCTATTAAAATTTAACTGTTTTAATATTTTCAACCATATATACTTCTATTCCTTCTATAATATTATATTTTATATTAACTTATGAAAAAAAAGCCTATGAAAATACATAGGCTTTTTTTATTTATTAGGTTTTTTATATACACTTTTATGAATGTACTCTGTATCTATTACATTTCCATTTGAATCTTTATATTTTCTATAAGTTTTTGATGCATCTAAACCATTTTGTTTAAATGCCTCTACATATATTTCTATATTTTTTTTATCACTATCATTTCCATATATCCTACAAGTTAAAGTACCATTTCCTACTACGGTTTTCACATATACAGGATGGTTATATTGATTTTTAAATCTAAAATCAGTTCCACCGTCATTTACCATAGCATCTCTACCTATTGGAACATAAGTTGATAATAAGGAATGATTAGTTATTGAAATTAGCTTAAGCCCAGATTCTAAAACTGCATTATATAAAGTAGTAGAAACTTGACATACGCCTCCACCTAATCCATCTTCTAGCTTTCCATTTATAATAACAGGTGCATCCTTATATCCATTAGCCTTATTTCTCACCCCTGTATATTCATTATATGAGTATTCTTCACCAGGCATTAAAAGTACATCACTACTTTTATTTCCCGCTACTCTTATATTTTGTACTCTCCCAGTTAAAGATGTAGAAAACTTAGTTGTAAATTCTCCTAATAAAGTATTTACACTTTTAGCATCTTCAGTTTTAACATGAGGTTTTTTTATATTTACCTTTAAATTTATATCACTATAGTTTTTATTCTTTATATTATTTAATATTACATCTTTAGTGTTTGCTATGTCTAATTCTTTACCAATTGTTGATGGTGATGTACTAATTCCTCCATAATTTGATATATAAACTTTCGCATTAATCATATCAACATTTATATCTTTTGATATATTTTGTATTTTTTCACTAAGCTTAGCCTCATTGTAATTAGAATTTATATTGAACTCTTTTTTATCCTTTCTAAGTGATAAATATCGTTTTATGTTTTCTATGTAACTATCAGTTTTAGTATAGTTATAAGCTTTATCAATTACATTTTTTGTATCATAAGTTAGATCTATATCATTTGGAGATATCTTATATGATTTATCTTCATACAAAAGATTTATGTCACGTGGTGATATATTTTCATCTACAACTTTAATAGCTTCTTCTTTTGTCATATTAGATACATCTACATTTTCTATATATATGTTTTTTGCTATTTTATCATTATAAATACAATTTTTATTAAAATAATTAATCATAATTCCAAGTATAAATATTAACCCTATACTAGATATAATAGATGTCTTTCTTTTATTCTCTTTAAGTCTATAAGACCTAGATGACTTTTTTTCTTTACTCATTACTCCACCTCATTTTAAATTGTAATTAAATTATATTTGATTAAATTTTTTCAAACAAGATTAGAATAAAATGTGTAACTTTATTGTTACATTTTATCTGAATTTACAGATTATTGGATAATGATCTGAATAGTCTATCTTATCTATATAATAATCATCTATAGTTATTAGTTTGTCTGAGAATATATAATCTATTCTAGCATCATTTTTTATAAATGTTCCTTTTTGGAAATTTCCTGTATAAATAGCTACATCATTATACGTATTTATACTTAAATTTTTCTCATTTAAATCTCCGCATATTATAATCTTATTCGGTAGTTTATTTGAGTAATTTAATATCTCATTTATCTGAATATACCTTTCGTTTTTATCTAATCCTAAGTGGGTATTTATAATATTAAACTTTCCATTTTTAGAAAATACGTTTGTATATAAAAATCCTCTTTGTTCTTTTTTACTAGTTAGCAACACGTGTTCGTGTACGTCTATTTCATATTTTGAAAAAGTGCATATACCATACATCATATTTTGATTTATAATATTTGCACAAAATACTCCATCCATATTTAAGTTTTGTTTTAACTTCGCAAACTGTGGATACAAAACTTCTTGTAGGCAAATAACATCAAATTCTTTGCTCTTTAAGTATTTAGTTATCTTATTTAAAGTGTTTTTATTATTTAAATCACTAGCCTTATGTATATTATATGTTACCATTTTCATACCAAAGCCTCCTTAATTACACTTATTTATAAAATATTAAAACCTAGCTTAGACATGTTATCAGCTAAGCTAGGTTATTTTTTAATGCTTAATTTCCTTTTGAATTTTTGTAAACCTTCCCTTACTACCTATAAATATAAATCCTGTTCTATTATACAATTCATTTAACTCACTTAAACTTACTTCCCCATTTTTTAAATTAGATAATGTTATCTCCTTTATATTTCTAGTAGTTATCATCCTTAGTAACACTCCTTTTTAAAATCTTTATATCTCATTATATTTTTAAACTTTTTTAAATATTACTATTTTTTAAATTATTTATATATTTTAATTTTAAAACAATCGTTCCTTTACTTTTCTTACATTTTAGATTATATACCAAACAACCGTTCTTAGCAATAGCAAATATACATTTTTTGATATTAATATTATTTTTTATTTTTCTATGTATATTTTGTTCTGTTTTTTATAATTTATTTAAATACTATATTTTGTCTAATCTTTATGTATTTTTTAAAAATATTTGAATTTTAAGGATTATCATTGTTGCAATTTGAGGAAAACTATTCATGTTTGTAATATTATCTTGCCTTTATTTTATTGTTTATTTCTTCTCCAAGTACTACTATTATATTGAGGGGATATAAAAAAAGGGGGATGAATGTGAAAACTACAGTTAATAAGACCATTCCATTTAAGCAAAGAGATAATGATAAAAACAATAATATAAAGCCTGATAATAAGTCTAATGTCTATGGTAAAGTCATTCCTTATCCTAGGTTTAAAAAGAAAAAAGAAAAAAGTGTTAATTTTATCAAGAATAATAAAATATTTTTCATTATACTTTCTATAGTATTATTCTTTAGTTTGATATTTTTTATAGATACAACTCTTTTAAAAGGTAAGATCGGTCCAACTGGAAGACCTTTATCAATTAATAAACAAACTAATATTGCTGTTTCTGATAAAGAATTCAAAACTTATTCTGAAATTCTAGAAAAAGATATAGTTAGTGTATTATCTATAAACAGCAAGTATAATATATCCCCTAATTCTATGCATAAAAATGGAGATAGAGTGTATGTTCAAGGTGATATACACATAAACGGCAAAAATAGCCAACCTTTTGATGCAATACTCGATAATAGCAATACTAGCTCGATTGTTATAAATGGAGATGAATATGTAAAGTAAAATATAAATATATAATCTTTAAAGTAAAAAAATAGGTAAAAAGCAATTAATTGCTTTTTACCTATTTTTTATAAACTTATTATTTCACCTGTATTATTAGTATTATATCCGCCTAAACTTTTAACATTTTTTAAAAATTTATTGTCTTTTATTACTTCGAGTAGATTTTTTATAAACTCAAGTTCTAGGTATTCAGTTTTAATAAGTAAATCATATTCTTCTTCACATATAGGTATAAAATCTAAATCAAATACTTTAGCTGCTGAATATACACCTAATCCACAATCACAATCATCATTTTGTATTGCTTTGGCTAGTGACATATGAGTTAATTCTTCCCTTTCATATCCTTTTATATCACTCTTTTTTATGTTTTCTTTTTTTAGTAAATAATCAAATAACACTCTAGTTCCAGAACCTTTTTGTCTATTTATATATCGTATATTAACCAAATCTTTAATTCCTTTTATATTAAGTGGATTCCCTTTCTTAACTATTAAACCTTGTGTTCTATTTACAAGTTTTATTATAGATACATCTTCATCTATATATTTCTTTACATAAGATTTATTATAAGTTTCACAGTCTACATCAAATAAATGTATTGGAGCTATATGGCACTCATCCTTTTTTATAGACAATATTCCTTGAAAACTACCAACATGAGTTGAACTAAGCTTAAATTTTCCTTCAGTTTTTTTAGTCAACTCATTATTTATTAGATCCATAACTATATCATGACTTCCTATAGATACTATTGTTTTTTCTATTTTGCTTATATCATTCAATAGTTGTACATCTACATAGCTACCTTCTTCTATTCCTTCTATATTTTGAGGTATTGTTATAACTCCATCAGCATGTACTAAGCTAGTTACAGTTCCCGCTCCTCTTTTTATAGGCGTAGCGACATATTCATTATTTATATTTCCTACTTTAACTCTTACAAATTCTTTATACTTTAATGAACTCATTATTCTCTTTGTAAGTCTTGCCCTTATAACATTCCTTTTTTCTATCTCTTTATGTGTAAGTTTTGATATTACTTCTTTTACTATGTTTTCCATTACAACCCATCCAGATACAGGATATCCCGGTATTCCTATTATAGGTTTATTTTGACCATATCCAAGTATTGCAGGTTTTCCAGGTTTTATAGCTATTCCATGTATCACTACTTTTCCTAATTCTTCTATTATGTCATATGTATAATCTTCTCTACCTTGTGATGAGCCTGCGTTTATAAGTACCATATCGCACTCACTTAGTGCTAATAGCACACTTTGCTTTATTTTATAATAATTATCTTCTACTATTGGATAAACAACAGGTGTTGCTCCATACTCTAGTATAAGCCCTTCAAATAATTTAGAGTTAAATTCTATAATATCTCCGATTTCAGGTGTTTTATATCTATCTATTAATTCTGTTCCTGTTGGTATAATTCCTACCTTAAAATCTTTAAATACTTTTACTTTATCTACCTTTGCACTTATCATAGATGCTATATCTTGAGGTCTTATTTTATGAAAGCTTGGAACTATCATCTCTGTTTCAACTATATCTTCCCCTAAGCATCTTATATGCTGCCAAGGAATTGCCGGTTTATAAATTTTTATTTGTCCATCCTTTTTCTCTAATAAATCCTCTACCATTATAACTGCATCAAATTCCTTAGGTATAGGATCTCCTGTATCTACTTCTATATATTCTTTATCCTCTTTTAAAGTTATTATATTTTGTTCATTAGCCATAAATGTAAGTTTTGATTTCACTGCTACTCCATCCATTGCAGAACAGTTATAAAATGGAGATGATAACTTTGCAAAAACAGCATCACTTGTAACTTTGTTTAAACATTTATCTACATCTATAAATTTAGTATCTATTTTTTTTAGACTTAATATTTCATTAATATATTTTTTTAATCCTTCTTCTAATGAAATATTAGATAGATATCCCTTCATATCCTTCCCCCTATATTTACTATGATTAAATCTTTAAAAAGTATATACTTTAACTATATCTCCATTTTTTATACCTTCTAATTCTCTATCGATTTTTACATATCCATCACACTTTGCAAACTGCTTTATAGTACTTGATTTTGAAAATATAGGTACACATACTAGCCTATTGTCTTTTTTCTCTATATTTACACCTAAATATTCTTCTCGTCCTTTAGCCTTATGATAGTTGTATGTAAATTCACAAAGTGTATATTCTTCCTTATCTATATTATATAAACTTTTTATATATTTCTTAAATATTGCCTCTATTACAAAGGCACAAGATAAAGGATGACCTGGAAGTCCCATTACCAATTTATTACATATACTTGCTATTATAGTTGGCTTTCCTGGTTTTATAGCTATACCTTCTACTAAGACTTCACTATTTTCAAAGCTTTCTATTGCTTTTAATGTTTCGTCTTTTTTACCTACAGAGCTTCCTCCCGATATTAAAATTATGTCACATTCATTGAGAGCTTTTTGGATTAAATTTATTATGTCATTAAGATTATCTTTTGCTGATGGGTATATGATAGGATTTAAATTTATGTTTTTTAATTGACCATATAGTATGTATGCATTTATATCTTTTATCTTAGCTTCTTTTATATCTTCACTTATATCTAATATTTCATCTCCCGTTGATATTATACCAACAGTAAGTTTTTCATAAACATCTACTTCTTTTATATTAGCTCCTGCTAATACTCCAATATCTCTTTCATTTATAAGATGTCCTTTTTCATATAATACTTCATTTTCTTTTATGTCTTCTCCGACCTCTACTATATTTTCATTAAATGATATAGAATTTTGTATGAGTATATCTTTTTCATTTAACACTTCACAATATTCTATCATTACAACTCCCTGTGAATTTTTTGGTACCATAGCACCTGTTGGAGTATACACACAAGTTTCTTCTTCTAATAAAGTATTACAAATTTTTCCCATATAACTTTCGTCTATTTTTTTTAAGCATACAGGATTTGATTCACTAGCTAAAAATACATCATTAAATAATACTGAATATCCATCTACTAATGATTTTCTAAAGTGAGGTACATTTATATTTGATTTAATATCATCTGATATATATCTATTTAAGCCATCTATTAAACTTACTTTCTCAGAAATTATATCTTTTTTAAATTTATTTTTCATTATTTCTAATACTTTATCTACTGTTGTTACATCAAATAATTTCATAACTATCCCCTTTTAATAACATTAAATAGCAATACTAACTCCAAGTATTGATTTTGCTAGTATTTTTTTATCTTTATCATTTAAAATATCTTTTTCCATTAAAAGTTTGCAAAAACCTAGCTTTTCACATTCTTGTAATGTTTTATTTTTCTTAAAAAATTTACCTTCATTTATAAATAATGGTTTATAATACGAATAGTTATTTATAATATCTTCAATAAAATTTTCTAAATCTACTATTTCTGTATCAAAAGTCTTTTTGTATGTGTCTATTCCTCTAGCTAATGTTATACTGTCTAATCCATAAAAGTTTGATATATTATTTATATCGCTTGCTTCTTTTTCGCTAAATCCGTATCCTTTTATTTTGCTCAAAGATGTATTTTTACAATTTAGACAACATCCATAACAAGTATTATTCTCATCATACCAATTAATATTTGACTTATTAGTTATTTTTCTAGCTATAGAATCATTATATTTTTTTAATGTTGATATATCGTATGGTATTAAATTTTCTTGTTTCTTTAGTACTATAGCTTTTATATTTTTATCTGCCATTAATTTTCCTAATCCATTTTTTCCACAAGATTTATTATTTCTAAATATTATTTTAGAGAAATCTATTTTTTTAACTGATGCCAATCCTATTGATGCGATTTCTAATTCATTAGTACTTAATTCTTCTTTTATAGACTCAACAACTTTATCATAATCTTTATCTATTAGGTGACTTGCTTCTTTTATTTTTACACTTTCCTTATCTATATATAAATATATAGGTGTATCACTTTCTCCTTCAAACACTAAAAAATCATACCCATTACATTTCATAAAATGTGCAAAATGACCTCCAGTTTGAGATAAAGAATTTTTATCATATACCTTAAGTTTGTTGAGTCCAACTACACCATAACCTGCTAAAGATGGAGCTTCAAATACTAAATTATTATTACTTAAATTTATTTTGTGTTCGTCATACTGATGCACTGACTTTACCTTTTCGTTTTTTAAGTTTATGTATAGAATTTTTCTCATCAGTTACCCCCTCCCCTAATGTTAATTATATCACTGTAGAATTAAATATTATGTCATTTTTTAGACTATATATTGTAAAATTCTATGTTTTATAAAAAAATATGGGTAAATATGATATTATATATAAATAGAGATTATTATAATTTCCTCTAGATTGGAGAACTAAAATGAAAGATAAATACATTATTTATTTTATTAGTAGAACAAAAGCTAATATGATAAAATTCATAGAAAATAAATTAAAAGAAAATGACTTAACTGACTTAATACCAACTCATGGCAATATACTAACTGCGCTTTATGAAAGTGATAAAAAGCTCACTATGAAAGAAATTTCAAAAAAAATTGGTAAAGATAAGTCAACAGTTACTTCTTTAGTAAATAAACTTATAGATTTAGGATATGTAAAAAAAGAAAAATGTACTAAGGATAAGCGCGTTACTTATATAAGTTTGACTCAAAAAGCAAAAAATATTGAAGATAAATTTAACTTTATATCATCTCAAGTTAAAGAAACTGCTTATAAAGACTTTACAAAAGAAGAAAAAGAAGAATTTCTTAGATTACTTAGAAAACTTAGTTCTAATTTTAAAATTGAAAATGATAAGTATATATAAAAAGTGCCTCTATAAGAGACACTTTTTTAATTAGTCTATAAATGTAACTACTTCTTCAAGTGGTTTACGAGGTGGCTTAGGAGGTGTATTTTCTTCAGCTACACCTAAAGATATCATAGACATTAATTCAAATCCTGGTTTATCAAATCCTATTAACTTTTCTATTTCAGTTTTTGCATGAGTAGGTCCTGTCATATAGCAAGTTCCATATCCCATTTCTGTTGCTGCTAATAGGAAGTTTTCAACTGCTGCACCTATTCCTTGAGCTGCTGATTGAGGAGATACTAAAACATCTAACACTTCTTGAGGTGCGTTATTTTCTTTTAATATTTTATATTCTATCATTTTATATTCTGATCCATATACCATTATTACTACTGGAGCATTTTTAAAGCATGTATAATATTTAATTACACTCATATGTATTTTTCTATCTTTTTCAGTTTTTGCTAATTCACCTATTTTTTCATGGCTTTTAGTTACTATATCAGCCATTTCATTTATTACTTCACGGTTAGTAAGTACTACAAAGTGCCAGTTTTGTTGATGCTTTGGAGATGGGGCTTCTGTTGCTGCTTCTAGCATTTTTAATATGTCTTCTTTTGGTACTTCTTCATCTTTAAATTTTCTTACACTCTTACGATTGTATATAAGGTCTAAATTTGCCATTTTACTTCTCCTTTTGATGTTTTATATAATTATACTATATACATATGTTATAGTATTATCACTAATTTAAATATAATTGCTTATTATTTATAAATAGTTTGTCATCAAACTAATTGTATACTAAAAAATAGTTTTATGTCAAACTTTTTTATATTTTATATAAAAATATCCTATAAAATGAAATTTTTTAATTCAATTTACAGGATATTTTCTTTTTCATTATTTAATTTTAATATTTATATTTACAAATATTTAATCTAATATGTTTTATCTATCTCTATAATATTATATTCGCCATATAATAAGTCTATAAAAAGTACTTTGTTTCTTAATATTTCACCTTTATTAAGTAACACCTTTATAGCTTCACTAACTTGTATAGATGCCACTAGACCTGGGGTAAAAGAAGGATTGCTTAATTTATTATCTGTTTCTTTTTTATATTTATATATATAATCTAGATTATTATCTCCTGGATATATAGTACTAACTTGACCATACCATCCACTTATAGCACCATGAATTAGTGGTATATTTAAGGCTTCACAATATCTTTGAAGTATAAATCTAGTGCTTATATTATCTAATGCATCTATAACTACATGACAATTATTTATAATCTTTTCACAGTTATTACTATCTAAATGCTCACTAACTATATCTATGTTTACATTATTATTAATTAATTTTATTCTTTCTTTAGCCTCTATAGCCTTATTTTTCCCAATATTATTTTCATTACACAAGATTTGCCTATTTAAATTGCTTATATCAAATGAATCTTCATCTACTAATTTTAAATAACCTATACCTATCCTTGATAGCATTTCTATTACATATCCACCTAAGCCACCGCATCCTACTATACAAATTTTAAAATTTTTTAATTTATCATTTTCAACCTTAGTTAAAGTTCCTATATTTCTTTCATATCTTTTATTCATCAACCACCACCAACTGGCGGGAATATAGATAAAATATCCCCGTCCTTAAGTTTTCTATCAAATCCTCCATCCATACCATTTAGTAAAAGTATGGATACTTCTTCTTTGTCTATATTTAAAATTTTTAGTATATCAATTATATTCATATCCTCTGCAATTTCTAATACTTGTTTTTTCTCTCTTCCTTCTCTAAATGTTGCAAATAACCTTATCTCTATTTTCATGCTATCCCCTTAATAAATTTATATATTAATTTTTTGCAAATATATTTCCTATATACTCTTCAAGACCTAGTGCTTTTAATGTTTCATCTAATGGTATCCCATTTTCATCCCAACCCCTAACTTCATAATATTTAGGAAGTAGTTCATCTAACCTATGAACATGACCTTTAGTTGGTCCATTTGGAATTGGATCATATATTAGCCTATCTGGTAAAGTATCTTGACTACTATCTATTCCTGCTTTTAAATTAAATATTTTTTCTAAAGTCCATATTCTATCGCCTGCTTGAAGTAATGTTTCAGGTGTATATATTTCTCCACATACTGCATTATACATATCTACATAATCATCAAGTCCTAGTCCAAAGGTAGTAAATACACAAAGTCCTAACGAGTCTATAACAGCAGTCAAATCATGAAATACCTTTGCATAAGCTGGTTTGCCTTCTACTTCTAGTTTATTTAATTTTTCAGGTACTCCTAGTATCTCTGGATTTATCATATATCCTTTTATATGACACCCTCCTCTGTTATTAACTGCATAAGTTATACCATGACCTTGTATTCCTCTTGGGTCATATGCTGGCAATTCTTGTTTTTTGACAGTCATAGAATACTGAGTTGCATCATACTTTTCACACAATCTATATGCACCATCTGCTAATAAATCTCCAAATCCTTCTCTTTTAGCCATTTTTTCAGTCCACTTAACTACAGCTTCAACATCACCCCAGTTAAGGGATAGTTTGTCATCTTTGATTTCTTCGTCTTTTATATATCCTCTTTGATAAAGCTCCATAGCCGTTGCGATAGTTGCTCCTGCTGATATAGTATCTAATCCATATTCATTACAAAGCATATTTGCTTCATTTATAGCATGTAAATCATATACATCACAATCTGACCCATAAGACCAAAGGGTTTCATACTCTGGTCCTCCTACCTCTTTACCATTTTTAAGTTTAACTACTCTACCACAAGCTATAGGACATCTATAGCAAGCGTGTTTTTTAACTAATGTATTTTCAGTCATTATCTCTCCACTAATTAAATCCGCCTTATCAGTGTATGATTCTTGAAAGTTTTTAACTGGATGAACTCCATTCTCATTTATTATATTAACTAAAATTGCAGTACCATAAGTTGGAAGCCCCCCTCCAGCAACCGGATTATTTCTAAGTATATTTACCTTTTCAGCATTTACCCTCTTAACTAATTCTTCATTAGCTACATTTACCTTTTTGCTACCTTTTACAACAATAGCTTTTAAATTTTTAAAACCCATTACAGCTCCTACTCCACCTCTACCTGCAGCTCTATCTACATCATTCATAATTGCTGATATAAGAGATAAATTTTCTCCTGCTGGTCCTATGCAAAGTACATTAGCTTTATTATGCTTTTTAGATAATTTTTCAGTTATTTCACTAGATACCATTCCCCAATAATCACTAGCATCTTTTATCTCTACTTTATCATCTTCTATATATAAGTATACTTTATCATCAGATTTACCTTCTATTATTAACATATCATACCCTGCATTTTTAAGCTTAGTTCCCCACTTTCCACCTGAGTTTGATATAGCTATTGTTCCTGTAAGTGGAGATTTTGTTACTACCATATATCTTCCACTTGTAGGCATAGGTGATGCTGTTAATGGGCCTGTAGCTATTATAAGCTTATTTTCAGAACTTAATGGTTCTACCATAGGATCTACTTCATCAATAAAAGTTTTTACACCAAGACCTCTAGCCCCTATATATTTTTTAGCTAATTTTAAATCTAAATTTTCTACCTCAATAGTCTTTTCACTTAAATTTACTCTTAATACTTTTCCATTATATCCATACATAAATTTCTCCTCCTATTTTTATTTATAGTAACCAAAAAAGCCTATCTAAAAGTAACCATACTTTTAGATAGGCTAAAAATCCGCATAAAAAGGAAAGGTTACTACACTTTTCTCCTTTCCAACAGGAGGCATAAACATTTCTATTTATACCCTACCGTTTTATTAACCATAGCATAGCCTTAGGTTAACAAAATCGGAGAATTTATATTTAATTAAATAGTAGTATTTAAATTGATAAATGTCAAATACAATCATATGCTAAACCATTTTTTTATTCCTTTTTTAACTGGCTTAAAATATTGTTTTATCCCCCCTTCTAATATCTTAGTGTCTATACCTAAACACCTTGAATAAAAAGCTACTATTGGACTTCTAAGTCTTCCCTGAGAACATCCTAAAACTATTGTTTTTTCTTTGTTATTAGATAACCTAAGTAAATCTCTTTTAATATTTTTTCTATTTTTTATAAGCCCTATTAGTATTATAGGAAAAGCTATCATAATATATTTTTTTAATAGTTTATGATCTTTTTCATCTATAACAGGTACATTATATTTAAACAATGGCATTTTTTCAAATTCTTCTTTTGATCGTACATCTATTGTTACCTCATCTTTTATATCTTCTAATTTAATATACATTCCACCTCAACCACTTTTTAACTTTTCTGTATTATACCACAATAATAGATTATTGTCCTTACTATATACTATTATCTAGTATAGACTATAGTGCTTCTTTTATTACGGCAAAAGGTCGTATAAAATACTTTATACGACCTTTATATTATCTATTTTTCATAAATCTATCTCTATTCCTATATTTTTAGCCATGTCAATCATGTTAACTATTAATATTATAGGCTTTTTATATTTCATAAGTTGAGTTGTTAAATAAAGATTTCTAGATAAATTTGATGCATGTACTATATTTACTATTACACCTGCATTATCATTTTCTAAGTATTCTTTTGAAATTTTCTCTTCATTAGAAAAAGTATCCATTGCATAAATTCCAGGCAAGTCAACAATTTTTATATTATCATTTATATTCCCCTATTTTTTTCTATAGTTACACCTGGCCAGTTGCCTACACGTTGTTTAAGACCTGTTAATCCATTAAATAAAGTAGTCTTACCAACATTAGGATTTCCTAATAATGCCACACTAATCATAATTTTCCCCATTTTGTTGATTTTAATATTTATTATCATTTAATTAATATTATTCATTACTTAAAGTTATTAACTGATAATATATAATTAAAATTATCTAACTTTTATTTTGTTTTAGTAGCTTATTACACTTACATTCATTACAGTTTCCTAAACACTCATCCACCATCTCTAAACATTCTAAAAATGCACATTTGCTACTGTTTTTATGTCTAATTATCGGTATATTTTTCTTTTTTGCATGCTTTTGTACTACATCTATCATTTTATGAGATACTACTGATGTGAATATTACAAGAGCATCTGGACTTCCGATTGATTTATTTAACTTACTTGACATGTTCAAGTAAACTTTAGTTTTATGACCTTTTTCTTTTGCTAAATTTATGTAATCTTTTTTTAACTTTTCATTACCTCCAACTATTACTAAGTTCACAATATTTCACCTCTCATACTTCTATACTTAAATAATAGTACTTTGATTATTGATAGTCAATACTTATTGATATTTATTTTCATTTATCATTTGTATATTTATTTTTACATAAACTATATAATAACTATTTAATTAAATATAATAAGAAAAGCTATAAAATATATATTTAAGTCTATATTTTATAGCTTTTCTTATTCATACTTATTTTTAAAACTTTAATTTAGTAATTTATAAATTTTATTATTATAAAATACTACCTATTTTTTTATACTATCCTTTAATGCTTTACCTACATTCTTTCCAGTATTTAATGTTTCTTTTCCTACATTATATCCTGTTTTAATAGCTTCTTTTCCTACATTTAAAGTTCCGCCAACAGCTTCTTTAGCAACATTTCCTACGCCATTTATAACTTCTTTACCTATATCTCCAACTGGCTTTGTTACTTTCTTTACAGTCTTGTCTAATTTATTTGCCAATCTTCTCAACTCCATAAAATATATTAAGGGAATTCCCTTAATATATTTTATGACTTATATTGGCACATTGTTACAACCCTATATTATTCACTTCTTCTACTTTATATATTTAAATATTAAAAATTAGAATTTATCTTTTCTATTATTTGTTGTTTTGGCATAAAACCTACCATCTTATCAACTGGCTTTCCATCTTTAAATATCATAACTGTAGGTACAGTACTTACACCATATTTTCTAGCTAATTCTAAACATTGGTCTATATCTACTTTACTAAAGCTAGCTTTATTTCCTACATCCTTTGCAGCTTCCTCAAAAACTGGTGCCAACATCTTACATGGGCCACACCAAGTAGCAAAAAAATCTACTACAGCTATCCCTGATCCATTTTCTATTTTAGAGTTAAACTCTTCGTCATTTATTATTTTTACGAATTCTTCCATACTAATTTATACTTAACTTTATTAAGTATATCTCCTTTCTATTTTTATTTTAATTTTATTTATATTTTGTATTATATGGTTGCATTTCATCATATGTCAAAGCTTTAGGCTTTTGTTTATAATGTATTTTCTTACTAACTGATTCATTTTCATTTTCTATAGCATTTCTTATATCTGTATATGTTTGTGCATGATTAACTAAATCAGTTAACTGTGGATTTTCATCTAATATTCTTTTACTGTTATTTACTTTTCTCATATAAACATCCCTTTCTTTTCTTTTTATTAGATTTCCACCTATGTTTTTTTTAATGCATACTTTAAACCAATTGTGGCTTAGTAATAAATGTATTAAAAAACGCATAAATCCAAATTAATGGATTTATGCGTTTTAATTTCCAATAAAAATTTCATATATAATATCTAAAGTACATAGTCATTATTTTTAATTTAAGTATCTATCAGTAGATTTATAATTAATTTAAAATTTATAAAAAAAGCATCTATATTCTAGATGCCTTACTGGTGCCCAGAGGCGGAATCGAACCACCGACACGGGGATTTTCAGTCCCCTGCTCTACCGACTGAGCTATCTGGGCATATGGCGGAGAGGGTGGGATTCGAACCCACGGTGCCGTTAAGCATCACTGGTTTTCAAGACCAGCTCCTTAAACCACTCGGACACCTCTCCAATGATTTTTATCTCTTATATTTATTAATATATCATAAATTTTTACATTTTTCAATAATTTTTATATTTTTCCTTTTATTTCAAAAACTATATAAAATAGAAATGAGCATTTCAAATACTTATTTCTATTTTATATAGTATCTTTTAATCTCATTATATTATGCATAATATGGTATATTATAAACTAAGAATCTTTCATTAACATCTTTCTTATATAACTTTTCTAACTGTATTTCTTCTTTTAGCATAAATGGTGTCTCATTTTCTATATAATATATATAATCATCACTAGGATAATACAATATTAACTCAATATACCTTTCACTTTTATATACTGAATCTAATATATTTTCTACTATCTTCCTAAATATCTGTACTGAAAATGGATTAAAAAAATAAAATCTATTATCTTTACTTTTTATTTCATAATCTTGTGCATAGCAACATTTAAATTCTATTTTTTCTTTACCTTTCTTATGTTCACTTACATACGCTTCTTTATTTTTAATACATTCTTTATAATACTTTTCCTCCATTTCTATTCCAACTACATTAGAATTAAATCTATAATTTATATAAAAGTTTAGCCTACCTTTCCCACATCCAAAATCAACTATAAAATCATCTTCATTTAAGCTGTATATTTTAAATAATTCGTCTAAACATTCATATGATGTAGCTTGATATGGATGATAATGCCTTACTTTTTCACTCCATAATTCTTCTCCTAAAGTATCTATATTTAATAATTTTTCATATTCTTTTTCTGTCATTTATTTCATTTCCTATCTAAATATATTTTTTATTGAAACTCTATTCAGATTAGTAATACCATTTAAATATAATTTCTATACTTTCCTTTGATGGATAAAAATTTTTATCTTTTCCCTTTTTTCCTACTGCAAATATAGAAAATCCTTTTATGTAGTCTTTATCTTCAAATACAATTTTATAAGCGTTAAAACATCTAGCTTGTTCTTTTCCATTTTCTACATTGGACACTTCACTATTCCATGGATGTGTTGCTGCATTATCTTTTTTAGGAAATCCTAATTCAGCAAAGTAGATAGGCTTATTATATTTTTCATAGAATCTATATATTTCTTCGACCACATTTTGATTTCTATTATATATAGTAGTAGAGTTTAAAGCATTTACTAATTCTTTTACTGTATTTTCTTTTTTATCACTAAGTTCAAAATAAGCTGCTATAGATATAAAATCTACTTTAGAAAATATTTTATTATTTAATTTTTTGTAATAATCCTCATTACTCTTTCTATCCCAACTAGCTGTATACCACCATGTAGTCTTATATGTTACTTCTCCCTTAAATCGCCCTTTAACAAAATTAACTATATCACACCAGTTATCTTCATACATCTCTAACTTTGAGAAATTTGATGCTATAATCATTATATCTACATCGTACTTATTTGCTATATCCTTAATTAAAATATTTAATATATTTTTCCAATCTTCAAAGAATTTTTCCTTATTTACGGGGTTATAATCAGTTTCATATTTACTTCCATTAGCTATCCACGGATATGCTTCTAATATAATATTTATACCTTTTGATTTCAGTATTTTTATTAATCTTATGGCTTTTTCTTTACTATAAGAATTTATTTTCATATTATTTGAGTCTAAATCTGGTATTTCTATAACTATAGGTACATTAACAGTATTCACTTTCAAATCATCTATATCCTTTAAAGCTTGTTCTATTTCATAATCAGTTGATAAGTTAACAGATTTTATCTTTTCTGTTATAGTATTATTTTTGTTAGTACTTTTAATAGCAAAAATAACGCTTAGTATTACTAATGAAGTAATTATTATTAATATTTTTTTTCTCATAGCTCTCCTATCTTTTTTAAATATAAAATACTAAGCATTAGTTATAAAGCTTAGTATTTTATATTTATATATTATTTTTTATATTTTAAAGCTAATAAAACTGTTGCTGATATAACCATTAAAAGTAATACTGATGCAACTATTATAAACTGTTTACTTTTATTATCTAGTTTATTTACTTCTTTAGTCTCTTTATTTTCATCTACATCATCTAACTTATAATTTAAATCTTTTATATTTCCTTCTCTATCAATTACTATAGTATCGCCTTTTAATGACTTTGTGAGATCTAAATCATTTAAATATCTAGTACTTAATGCTAAATCCTTCATTTCTGTTGATGCAATAACCATCATACCCTTATCTTTATTATATGGCGATTTTGTAAGTTGTATAGATGATAGTTGTTTTGAATAATCTCCTATGAATTTTATCTTTTCGTTGCTTTCAAATCCTAAATAATCTTTATTAAATTTTAAATTTAGATATTTATTAACATCTTTTATAGTTAAATTATTAGTTGGAGTTCCTATTATTATTAAATTACTTTTTTTATCATCTGATTTTAAATCACTTGATTTTATAAATCTTATATCTCCATTGTTATATTTAATACTATGACCTATATAGGATATTATACTACCTATTTGCGTTAATGCTGTTGAGTCTAATTTATCGGGTACTACAACTACTGTATCATTAACTTTATCATCCTTAACAAATGGATACGGATAATTTTTCATAGTTAAATTATTGGTATCATTGTAATCAAATTCTATATATGATTCATTTGATATATATGCAAATGGATTATCAGTATCTCTAGTTACACAAGCTAAATCTAATAGTTCTAAATTAAATACAATTTTGATTTGATAATAATTTTGATTTAAAGTTTCTTTTGGAAGGTTAAGCTCTACGGTATCATTATTGGCATTTTCCTTTGTTAGTTTCTTGCTTCCTATAGGTATATTATTTACATATATAGTTACTAAAGATCTTTCAAAATCTAAATTCTCACCATATCTAATATTTAAATTTATTTTACTACCTTCTTTAACTTCTTTGCTTTTAGGTATACTTATATCTATTATTGATTCTTGTGTAAATGGTCCTTTCAATGTAATATTATCATAACCTAAATCTTTAAAATTCAATCTATTTTTATTTTTATAATTATATATGTCATCTACATCCGTACCTTCATTTATAATTATGCTATCTTTGTTTAATTCATTTATTAAATCTTTACTATTTATAAGTTTGCTAGCTTTTTTAAGTAGTTCTTCATTATTGGATATTATGATAAGCATTTTTTTATTTTTATCAAATATTGAATTTGTATTTTTTATAATACAATTTTTATCCAAATCTTCTTTTTCTTTTGCAGTTAATAAATTAAGTATTTCACTTGAAGTATTACTTTTATTGCCTATATATATAACATTTTTATCCTTGTTTTTAAATTGAGAGTATAGATTTATATCAAAATTAACATTATCATTTATTATTTTTTCTCCAAAACCACTACTAAGTATCATAGCCGAAGTTAATTCTTCACTTGAATAATTATCTGGTATTAATATACTAGTTTCTAATTCATTTCTTCCATTTTCATTTATATAAGTATCTTTGTACTCGCTTATCAAATTAGATGTTGGCTTATAATTATAGGATACACTTATATTTGATTCCTTATGTACTACTAACCAGTTAGCTGTATTTGAGTCATCTCTACAAACCTTATCAGAAATAGTTTTATAAGCTTTTATCTCTACTTTATTATAACCTGTCTTTATTAAATCTTTTGGTATATCTATATTTATTTCTTTTTTATATTCCTTATTTCCATCTAATCGTTCTGAATGGATTGGCACATCATTTACAATTATTGTTATTGTAGAATAATTCACATCTAATAGTTCACTTTTTGTAAATACTAAGTTAATCTTAGTTTTTTCAACTAAAGCATTTTTAGGAACTTCAAAATATTTATTAGTACTACTTATAACCCCATTCATAGTTATGTCATTTTTAAATTTGTAATTTTTTACATTTTGCTGTGCAAAAACTATATCACAGCTTGTAAAACTAATAATTAATGATATCATTATTGCTATTAATCTCATTTTATTTTCTCCTAAAATCGTTCGGTTTTATACCACTTAACTTCTCTTTTGTGTATAGCGTCAGAAAAATACCCAACCATTCCTTTTATAGCAACAAATAGCCACATTTGAGAATATGTAAAATACATAAGCCCAACTAAAAATATATTGCTTAAATTACTCTCTCCCTTTTCCATACTAAGTGTTATAGATACCTGTATTACAAATAGTATATATGATAGTATCCATATAGTAAAAAAATCAAATGGGATATTTATAGTTACTATTTTAAATATTCCTAAAATAAATATTATATCTGATAATACAACAGATGTTAAAAATAGAAAATATACTGAAAAGAAGTATAGTATATCAAACAGCACTCTATTTTGTTTGCCCTTAAATAAATTAGTAATATACTTAACTAATACATATATATTTCCCTTTACCCATCTTGTTCGTTGCTTTATCCATACATTTACAGTTTCTGGTTCTTGCTCCCAGGTTACTGATTGAGGGACATATGTTATTCTTTGTCCCATTTTATAAATCCTAAAACTTATTTCTGTATCCTCTGCTATTGCCTTTGTGTCCCATCCTCCTAATTTTTCTATAGTACTTCTTCTAAGTACAAAATTAGTGCCTGGTATAGTACAAAGACCTAATAATTGTTTTCTACCTGCTTGAGCTATCCATTGAAAACTTAGAGTTTCTATATTTATAAACTTAGTTAATATGTTTTTATGCTTGTTTCTAGTTCTAAATTTTCCTATAACAGCCCCTAGTTTTTCATCTTTAACTATGGTCTGTATCAAATATCTTAGTGCAGTTTTTTCTGGTGTATTGTCAGCATCATATATTGCAATATATTCTCCCTTAGATATTTGATATCCTATATTTAGTGCATTTGATTTTCCTTTACCACCTGTTATATTATCCGTATTTATGATGGTAAAATTATAATTTCTATATCTATTTTTTATATTTTCTAATATTTCCTTGGAATTATCACTAGAATTATCATTTATAACGATAAGTTCCATTTTATCTATAGGATAATCTAGTAGTAATAAAGATTCTACAGTTTTACCAATTACCTTGCCTTCATTATGTGCTGGTACTAGTATTGATACAAAAGGGAACTCTTTTAATTTTTCATCTTTAAATTTAAGACTCTTTAAATAATATATATATCCACTTATAGCTAGTATTATATTTGTTAAGAGTATAGCCCATATAGATGATAAGGAAATTAAAAATATATAATCTACTAAACCTATCATAATTATCTCCTTGTAAACTTTCGTCTATTTATAATCTTAAATACTATAAAGATTAATATAAATATTAGCAATACTACAACAACAAACTTTACAACTATATCATTTAACTTATTTATAGACTTATTAAACACTAAATCATTGTGTTTTCTTATAGATTTATACTTATCATAACTTGTTATTATATTCTTGTTATTTGATTCTATTTTTATATCATCTATATTTATATAGTTGTTTTCTTTTTTTAAATCTAAAAAGCTTACATTTTTAGATTTAAGATATTCTATACACTCTTTTAAATAGTTTGTGTCTACATCAGTATGGAAAAAAAATCCTCCAGTATGACCTCTTACCATAGATAGTTTATAATAATTATATTTTATTTTATCTACCGCTAATTTGTCATCTTTAGCTATATATCCTAAATTTTCCGGTATTAGTGTATTAAAATTTTTACTATCTTTTATTATATATGGAAATGTACTCATATTAAAAATTTCACTATTATTTTGGTATCTCCCCATATATGTAGATATGTATTTTTTGATTTCTTTATACCCATCTTGAATCATAGCATATTTTTGTGCTTCAAATCCCAATGGGTATATATCATTTTCTATACATAATCTTAGTCCACTTAATAACCTATTTTTAATATATATATTTATATCTTCACTTTTACTATTTAATATCTCTTTATTAAAAAATTCATACTCATCTTCATCTGATTTTTCTTTTCTATTATGATAGTATCCATTTAATATAACACTACCACCTTTATCTTGCATATATTTTATAGTATTTATAAAATTTTCATCTAGAGTGATTAATTCTTTAATACTCTTATCTCGATAAGTAGGTGTTAAAGATATTATGAATGGTATATTTTCTTCATATAAATAATTAGCTAAATCCTCTAATTTTTTTGTGTCACTAAGAGGATTTACATCTTCTATTTTTACAAATATTTTACTTTCTTCAAAAGAAGTTCGTTCAAAGAAATCATTTAACGTATCTTCAAATATATAAGATTCATACATGTTCCAATCAGATATATAATACAAATTTTTATCTTGCAATATATATGGGTATGTGTTATATCCATCACTCATAGTAGCAATAATATTACTTTTACTACTTGGTTGTATTATGTTGTAATCACTTTCATTTTCTAATACTATATCGTCTCCTTTATAGTTTAATCTTGTTATATTATTATTTTTATATATGTACTTTATTGAATATTTATTATTATACTCTAGTAAATTTGCAATTTTATCCCCTATCCAGTATATACGTTTATTGTAATTATTAATATCTTCTAAAAATATTTTATTCTCTATATTATTGTTTATATTTATAACAAAGACATAGTCATAATTGTTTAAACATCCTTTTTTATAATCATTTATATTAATATTGTCCACTTTATTATTAAATACGTATAGTAGCTCATTAAGGTGATTTACTGTATTAACATTAGACTTAAATTTAGTTTTAGTTTCATAAACTATAAGAGATTTTTTATTGCTATTATTTTCACTATAAATTCCACTTGAACTTGCTAAAATTATACTAATTATAATAGTTATTTCTATTATAAATTTTTTTTTAAACATCATATTGTAATTCCTCTTGTACATATGTTTTATATTCAATAGGAGACTTTATATTTTTTTTATACTCTACTGCTGCTATTTTTGTGTCTATATTTATGTAATTTTTATTATTTTTCAAGCTTAGACTAAGTTCATCTATACCTGTTTTTATTCTTTCTTTTACTATATTAGCACCAAATTCATCTGTATTTGGCATTATTATAGCTATAGTATCATTTTCTATTGTGTATCTTTCATCTTCTATTCTTGTAGACTTTACAACTATATTGCTTATATCTTTCATTAGTTTGTTAGTTTTAACTTCCCCAAGTATGTTCTTTATTTCTTTATAGTATGGTAAGTTTATAAGCATTAAAGATAATTGAGTTTCATGCCTTTTAGCCTTACTCATCTCTCTTTCTAGATTCATATAAAATGCTTTTATATTAAATAATCCTGTATCCTCATGTATAGTAACCAAATTTTTATATTCATTTTCTAGCTTAAGATTTGATTGTTGAAGATTATTTATACTATTTGTAAACTTTCCTGTTGTATAAGATATTATTGGCATAAATATCATCCATATATAAGACATATATGTTATTTCTACATTTTTCGTTAGATTTATATAAAATATATATGCTGCATATATAAATATAGAAACTGATGTTGCTATAAGCCCTATAATTATTCCCCCTGTGTAAGTCATAATTATAGTAAAAAATGTTATACAAAACATTATAAAACTTAAATTTTGTGTTTGAAATTTAATATCAAATACAAATAACATGGTGATTATAAATAACTCTAATATTAGTCCTAAAAAATATCCATCTATCTTTTTGGAAATTCTATTCATATTTTCACTACTTTCTTTTATTCATTCTTCTGATTAAATTTAATTTTGATATATTTTTTCAATAATATCGACAATGTATTTGCTTGCAAGCCCATCTCCATAAGGATTTGAAGCCTTTGACATCTCATTATATAATTTTTTGTTAGTTAGTAATTCCTTTGTGTATTTATATATGTTATCTTCATTTGTACCTACTAATTTTAAAGTTTTAGCCTTAATCCCTTCTGGTCTTTCGGTAGTTTCTCTCAATACAAGAACTGGCTTCCCAAGAAATGGAGCTTCTTCTTGTATGCCTCCACTATCTGTTAGTATTAGATATGACTTATTTAATAAATTATGAAATTCAACTACACTTAAAGGTTCTATTACATGTACCTTTTTATTACCTTTGAATTCTTCTTTAACTAAATCTCTTATTTGAGGATTAAAATGTATTGGATACACTATTTCTACATCATCAAATTCCATAGATATTTTATTTACTGCTTTAAATATATTCTTCATATTGCTACCTAGATTTTCTCTTCTGTGGCATGTTAAAAGTATCATTCTGTTTTTTCCTATTTTGTCAGTTATTTCACTTTTGTATTCCTTATCTATAGTGGTTTTTAATGCATCTATTGCAGTATTTCCAGTTATATATATTTTTTCAGGATTTTTTCCTTCTTTTATCAAATTATCCTTTGATTTTTCTGTTGGTGCAAAGTGTATATCAGCTATAACAGATGTTAACTGTCTATTTAACTCTTCTGGAAAAGGAGAATATTTATTATAGGTTCTTAAACCTGCCTCTACATGACCTACTTTAACTTGATTATAAAAAGCAACTAAGGATGATATAAACGTTGTAGTTGTATCTCCATGTACAAGTATTATATCTGGCTTTACTTCTTTTATAACTTTATCTAACCCATTCATTATATTCGTGCTTATTTGAGACAAAGATTGATTTGACTTCATAATATTTAAATCATAATTAACCTTTATGTTAAATACGTCTAGTACTTGATCTAACATTTCTCTATGTTGTGCTGTTACACAAACTATAGACTCTATATTATCTCTAGACTCCAACTCTTTAACTAAAGGTGCCATTTTTATGGCTTCAGGCCTAGTCCCAAATACTGTCATTATTTTCATTTACTTCACCCCTGTATATTATTCCATAATAATTTTTATCTATATTATTATCTCTCAATATATTACATTAACTACAATATGATGTCAAAATTTATTGTTATTTATTATTTTTTTGTAGATTATATTTTTATTTTGATATTATTTATTATATTTTTTATTACTAAATTTATTCTATCAATTATAAATTAAGCATACCATTAAACTGTTAATATGTTCAAAGGTATGCTTCTCTTATATTTTAGTGTTTAATATAAATTAAGCTTCTTTACATAAATAAGTATTCCCATCAACTGATTGTATAACACCTAAACTACCTAATTGACCAATTGCATATATAGTATATATTCTATCTGGATTTAATTTAACCCTTAACGGAAAAACTACATCTTTACTTTCACTTACTACTAATTTTACATTATACGTTCCTGGGTTTACATCTACATAACTAGTTCCCTCTCTAAATCCGATATCTTCAAAGAATGTCTCTCCATTTACTAGTATATCTACTGCTGGTGCATTTGGTGATAAATGTATAACTCTAAATGTAGAATATTCGCTTGATGGTTGTTTTTCTGAATAGTCTTTTATAACTAATAAAGATAAATCCCCTATATTCCCTGTCACTGCTACGGTATACATTTGCCCTTCATCTACTTCAAGCATTTGATTTATAACTGGATTTTCAGTAGTTCCAGATAAGTATATACCTACTGTATGTTCTCCTTCTTCTAACTCTAAATACTCTGTAAATTCCATAAAATCTAATCCGCTAAATACAAGTGCCCCATCAATATAAATGTCTACTTTACCGATTTGTGGAGCGGCCTGAAATACTCTAACTAAAGATTTTCCTTCTTTTATTTGTAAACAATCCATTTTAAATCCCCCTTGATGACAATGTTCATTCTTTATATAATATGTGTCCATTATTTTATTTGTTACTTTATAAGTTGATTTCATATATTTTCATTTTTTTAATGCAATGTTTGTATAGATAAACTACTATTAAAATATAAATATCTTATACTAGATTTAATTAAATTGAGGTGATTTTTATAAAAACTTTAGTTATACAAATAGATGTTAATTCTAATAAATTAAAGAATATATCCACTATAGAGAGATATATAAATTTAGCCATTAATAAATCTAAAATAGATTTAGTTATACTTCCAGAAATGTTTTGCTGCCCTTATGATAATAAGAATTTTCCTGTTTATTGTGAGGTAGAAGGAGGAAATCTTTATAATATTTTATCTGATATAGCTAAAAAATATAATATATATTTGGTAGCTGGATCCATTCCTGAAAAAGATAATAGTAAAATATATAATACTTCTTATGTTTTTGATCGATGTGGAAATAAGATAGCAAAACATAGAAAAATACATCTATTTGATATTTCTATAGATGCTGGCCAAAAATTTTTAGAATCTGATACATTATCATCTGGAAATGATGTTACAGTATTTGATACTGAATTTGGAAAAATTGGTCTTTGTATTTGCTATGATTTTAGATTTTTTGAGATATGCAAAATAATGGTTGATAAAGGCGCTAAGGCTATAATAGTTCCTGCATCATTCAACATGACTACAGGACCTATTCATTGGGAGCTACTATTTAAATCTAGAGCTGTTGATAATCAAGTTTATACAATAGGATGTTCTTCTTCCCGAAACAATAATTCTTCTTATATATCTTATGGAAACTCTATTTTAGTTTCTCCATTTGGGGAAGTATTAAATAGATTAGATGAAAAAGAGGGCTACTTTATAGCAGATATCGACTTTTCATATGTTGAAAAAATAAGAAATCAACTACCTTTATTAAAGCATCGTAGAAATGATTTGTATAATGTATCATATACAGATAATTCTAAAGTATAAATTTATTTTAATATATTATCTTAGTTTAATTTATTTGTAATTATTGAACTAAGTTTTTAGCTTTGTCAAAATCTAATACATAGTTAATAATAGATATCAACTTACTCCCTACTTCTATATCTTCATCACTTGCTAACCTTATATATATTCTTAACTCTTCCCAAAGCTTTTCTTTACCTAGATCTTCATTGCTTATATTATGAAGATCTCTTATTACTTCTATAAGATTTATTTTTTTACTTTTATTTAGTGTATCATGATTTTTAATATAATCTATTGAAGAATCTACTAATTTAGTTAATTCCTTTTTATATTCTCTTATACTTAATTCTTTTTTGTATCCTAATAATTCTTTCATTAATTTTTCTAAATCAGATTTTGAGTAATTCCATACTCTACCATCATATTTTTTTATATTTTCTATACATGAATTATATTTATCTATTAGTTCTTCTAATCCTATAACTATTTCTAAATAGTTATTTTCTTCAATTAAGTTTTTACATCTATTTATATCCTTATCAATCTCTCTTATTGTTTTATTCACATTTAGTCCTCTTTTCTATTTTAATTATAATTTTTATTATTATATATAATATATCAATTTACTTAGTTAATAAACATATTTTATCTCACTATTGTTATTTAAAATATTATACCTTTTTAATATTTTAGTTTATCTAATCTATTAATATAGAAAATATTTACTTTTAACAAAAAATAGCATAGATAAAATATCTACGCTATTAAATAATATTTTGTAATTTAATTTTTTTCTTTATATTTATAAATATTATATAAATTATATATATTTATAATAATTATAAGCGCATTAGATATGGCAACAGGATATGCTTTTACATATAATCCGTAAACTACAAATAAAAAACATCCTATAGAATTTATAATTCTAAGCTTTACTATAGATGTCATCGTTAATGATATAACTATAAATAAGGATGCTGAATATCCAATCCATTCAATAGGGTCAAAGCTAATCATAAAATTATCTCCTTTTTATTTCTTATAACTATTATTTGATATTTATATTTTTATATAACTATTTTATTATTATAGTAGTATTAATAGGTATATTATCATACATCCATCTAGCATTTTCTGTAGCTAATCTTATACATCCCATACTTATAGCTACTCCAAGTCTATCATCTATTACATAAAGTCCCTTAGGATCATATAGTATTGAGTGGTAATAGTAATCATCTACTATATTCATTGCATATTTTGCTGAACTTTTTTCTCCCCCTATAGCAGGATACTTTATACCTGACTTAAATATACCCTTTATTGTAGGAGTTGAGCTTTTTCCTACAGTGCTACTCCAAACGTGCAGTACCTTAAATCTATCATCTACTTTTTTTAATATATAGGTAAGTTTATCTTTAGTAGATGTAATTATAATATAGCCTGTATCACTTTTTATATGATTCTCATTTACAAACTCTTCCATATTTTTATCAAATTTGCTGTAATCTATCTGTCTATAGTATCTATTCATAAATAATATTTCACCTTCTCATAATAATATTTATTATAATTATGCTAATTATAAACTTTATGTGATATTTCAGTTAATTTAACTATTATTGTACGAATGTAAAAATATTAAGTTTATTTTTTACACTCGCTAAACTGATTGGTATTACTTAACTGTAATAATTATCTACTAATTTTTGAAATATCATAATTTCCTTAAGCGTAAAAAAAGTGAAGTTTTAAAACTTCACTTTTTAAGTATTATTATGTTTCATATACTTATATGATTTAACTATACATCGAGCTTGATTTATAGTATATATTGATATTTCATAGGATGATGTTATTATAAAAGTCGATACTACTCCTACTAAGAAATCATAGTCACCTAATGCCATAATCTCCTCCAGTATTGCTTTTATTATATTATATGAAACTAAAATTTTATAGTTACATTAAGCTACTTCTTTTTTCCTTTTATTAACTTTATTTAAGTTTGGAATACCAAATGTTATAGCTATTATTCCACAAGCTAACATTAACCAAGGATAATGTAGATATTTAATTAATTCAACAGGAGATATTCCTACCATCCCTGCAGCTGTTAATACTTGTGCACCATATGGAACTATGCCTTGCCAACAAGATGAGAATATATCTAATATACTTGCAGTTTTTCTATTATCTATATCAAATTTTGTAGCTATATCTTTTGCAAGTGGCCCTGCTGTTACTATTGCTATAGTGTTGTTTGCTGTACATAAATCTACTATACTTACTAATGCTGCTATACCAAACTCTGCACCTTTTTTAGTTTTTATTTTACTACTTATAAAATTAAGTATAAAGTCTATTCCACCATTTAATTTTATAAGTTCTACAAGTCCTCCGATTATTATAACAAGTAGACATAATTCATACATTCCTGATATACCACCTGATATAGCTTCTATAAATCCAAATAACCCAAATGAATTTGTAAATAGTCCTATTGCACCTGCAAATACTACTCCAAAACTAAGTAAAACAAATACATTTACTCCACATAAAGCTCCTAATAACACTCCTAAATATGGTAAAACTTTTATAAAATCATATCTATAGCTTGTGCTACCACCTAAACTATACCCTGATGTTATAGTAGCTAATAATATAGCAGTTATAATAGCTGCTGGTAAAACTATTAAGAAATTTACTCTAAATTTATCTTTTAATTCACATCCTTGAGTTTTGGTTGCTGCTATTGTAGTGTCTGATATCATAGATAAATTATCTCCAAACATAGCTCCACCTACAACAGCTCCTATTACTAATGGTGCTGGTATTCCTGTTTTAGCTGCAATTCCTATGCCTATTGGCCCAAGTGCTGCTATTGTTCCCATTGATGTTCCCATAGATATAGATATAAAACATCCTATTACAAATAACCCTGATACTAAAAGATTAGGAGGAAGAATTGATAAACTTAAATTAACAGTTGAGTCAACACCTCCCATTGCCTTAGCTACACTTGAAAAAGAACCTGCAAGTATAAATATCATAATCATAGATATTATATCTATATTACCTGCACCTTTACAAAATACTTCTATCTTTTCTCCTAAACTAACTTTTCTATTAAGAGAAAATCCTACTATAGTTGCGATTATAAATGCTACTATTGCTGGCATTTTATAAAAATCCCCAGTTATTACCCCGCTACCTAAAAATACTATTAAAAATACACCCAGTGGTAATAATCCTAATATACTACCTTTTTTTGCTTCTTCTTTCATAATATACCTCCCTTTATATTAAAACTTCTAAAGAGTATAATTTTAATTTATTTAAATATACCTGATATTTTTTAATAAAAAAAACCTGAGATAACTCAGGCTTTGACAGCAAAAATTATACTCTCATCTTTCAGCTTATGCTGCAGGATTTAGCACCCGTATAATAATACTGGTTGCTGGGCTTCGTCGGGCCAGTCCCTCCGCCACTCTTGATAAGAATTATTTAATTATTTATATAATAGTTAATTTTCACAATTTTGTCAATATTATTTTTTAATTATTCTAATAAATCTACTTATAAATTATATATATTAATTTTTTATACATCTTAATTTATTATGATATATTAGCAAATAAAAAAAGTCATAATTAAATTATGATTTAATTATGACTTTTATGACTATTTATTAATAAATACAGATTTTAATATATTTAATATTTCAGTAAATATCTCAACATTAGATTTTACATTTTCTTTAGCCACTACTATATCTGCTGTTACATCTGTTGCAACTTCCGCAACGTCTTTTACATTTTCACTAATATCGCTGATATTATCAACTAAATTAGGTAATTTACCTACTACTGTATGTATGTCATCAGAATTTGTTGATACCACTGTATTGATATTTTTAATAAATTCATTAATATTTTTTAAAGTTATTATTAAAAATATTAATGCACCTATACCTAATAATGCTAGTATTATATATATTACATTTAAATCTATGTACATAATGTTATTCTCCATAGCAATTATTCTTTATCCTTAGCTTCTTGTGGAGCTTGTAATAATTCTACAACATTAGTATCTACTACGTCTTCATTTTCTTTCTTTTTACTATCTAAATACTCTTTTATTCTTCTCTTAGATTCATTTACATTTGTAGTTAATTTTTCTTTTGTTTTGGCAGCCTTTTCACTTACATTTGTGTTTATATCTTTAGCTGTATTTTTTATATCTTCTCTAGTTTCTTTTCCTGACTTAGGAGCTAATAAAACCCCACCTAGTATTCCTGTTATAGCACCTGTTGCAACACCTAGTGTAGCTATTTTTATCTTTTTATTTCTTTCTTTTGCTTTTTTAGCTTTTTTCTTTTGTTCTATTTTTTTTGCTAAACTCATGCTCATCACTCCTATTGTTAATTTGTATTATACTATTTTTTACTATTTTTCTAATATTTCTAATACATATATACCCAAATTAGTAAGTTTTAAAACAAAATAATTTATTTTTCTATTTATTTTTTTATATTTCAGCTAAATTAAATTATATAAATTAAACTTACATTTTATTTATACGTATGCACATAATAATATAATAATTATGGAAGGTAGGAATTGCTATGAAACATAAAGATATTAAGAAATTTAGTATATTACTTTACATTATTTATATTTTATCTATAATATTTTTTCTATTTAACAAAGAATTTGGAAAAAGCGTAATTAGCTTAATTTCGCTTATAATTACTTTTGTGCTTACTAAAGCTTATTTAAAAAACTTAGCTATACTTGACTACCCATTGTACATAATTGGAAACATTTTTATATTATCTTCTTTTTTACTAGGTTCATGTTATGGACTTTACGATATAATCCCATTTTATGATGATTTTCTTCATTTTTGGTCTGGATTTATATCTGTTAAAATTGGATTTAATATACTAAAAAATATTAGTAGTAAAAATAATAAACTTTTAATATGTATGATTCTTTTCTTCTTTGCAATGGGCATATCAGCAATTTGTGAAATATGTGAATATTTACTAGATGTCTTATTTAAGATGAATACGCAATCTGGCGGTTTAAAAGATACCATGATGGATTTAATAGATGCTTCATGTGGTGCTTTTTTTATGATTGTATATTACTATAGAAAGTATTTAAGGTAAAATATTATATTAAACTCAACACTATTAAATATAAACAAAGCTACTTAACATATGTTAAGTAGCTTTGTTTATATTTAATATATCTTTTTACAGTAATCATTGTTGAATATAAATAAACAATGAATTATTATATATTTTTCTATAAAAGCTAAATTGTTTAGCCTAGCCTTTTAATAGCTCCTTGGCTTACTTAAGAATTCTTGAACACGTTTCTTCTCTTTCTCACGTTTAGCTTCTTGTTCTTCTTGCTCTTGTTTTAATGCATCTTCATATTTAATGTATTCTATTCCAGCTTCTTCAAATAGCTGCTGGCCTAAGCCTGTAGGATACTCTCCTTTAAATATTACTTTTTTTATTCCTGCTTGAATAATAGATATTGAGCAAAATACACAAGGTTGAGTAGTAGCATACAATGTAGCTCCTTCACAGCTTATTCCATGTTTAGCACATTGTATTATAGCATTTGCTTCAGCATGCCCAGCTCGACATAGTTCTAAGCCTTGTCCTGAAGGTATACCTCTTTTTTTTCTCTCGCAATAGCCAATATCTGAACAATGAATAGTTCCAGCAGGACTTCCATTATAACCTGTAGCTATAATTTGCTTTCCTTTTATAATTACAGCTCCTACTTGTCTTGAAACACACGTACTTCTAACTTTACTATCTTCGGCTATATCCATCGCCCACTCTGTAAATAATTTTCTCATATGATATGCTCCTTCTGTTCATTTATTATTTATAAATATCTTTATATGTCAAAATCCCTATAACCTTAGTTAAATCTAATCATTATACCCGCATCTATAATCTTATTTTTTATTTTCTTAAAATCATCTTAACTCACACGTCATTATTTTTTCAAGAGTTATTATAAATTTGTAATATTTAACTACTTATTTAACATAAATGTATATAATATATTTTTTTAGTAATAATATTACTATCCCTTTAATCATGCTCCTTAGTCATTAATTTTATATAGCTTTATTTTTCAGTTTATTATTAAAAAAAGACAGAAATAAATTCTGTCTTTTTTTAATAATAGCCCTTAAGCATCTACTTAAAGGCATAATATATATTTATATAACATAAAGTTTTGAAATTATCTTATCATATTTACCTCTAGCCAAGCAAATACCACCTGCATACTTTATATATTCTTCTTCACTAAGTTTTCCTTCTTCAACTTCACTAAATCTATCAATAATATTAGAATTATCTAAAAAATCTTCTACACTTTCTAATATACAAATTAAATTTATCTTAAACCCATCTGAATTTAACTTTCTTTCTTGTTTTTCTTCTTTTAAATACACTACTTCATGTTCTTTGTCTAACGTAACCTTTACGAAATCTGAAAGCCTCTTTTCTGTTGGTAATAATACTGAATATTTTTCCATATCTAAAAATATTTCATACAATTCTTTTAGTCTTGCTAACTCTGAACTCATCCTTAATCTCCTTTATATAGCCTACCTATTAATCGTGGTTATACTTTGTACTTTCATTATAATTTCATCTACTTAATTCGTCAACTTTTTACACTAAAATGGTTTTAATTACTAAAAAAAGCATTGAGTTGTTTACTGACTTTCAACTCAATGCCTGTTAATTATTTATTTTTTTTATTATATTCTCTTAGTAGCTGTTCTTCACCCATTTCTACTAATCTTCTACTCATCACACCACCTAAGTTTCCACCTATATGTCCATTTTTATATGATGTATCATTAGATCCATCTATATGACTATTTGATATTCCTAGTTCATTTGCTATTTCTAGTTTCATTTGATTTAGAGCTTGTTTAGCATTACTTATTGCTGGTTTTTTAGACATTTTAATACCTCCTTAAACTTTCTTATATATTTTTATCAAATTTAAATGATATTATTATGTATTTTTGATTTATAAGATTATTAAAATGCTTTTACCTAATATAAAACATTAAACTAAAAAATCACTTGGTTTTATCCAAGTGATTTTTTTATATTAAGAAATCTTCATCTTTTAATTCTTCATATACACCTTTTTGATATCCATTACCTTTAGTCGAGAAAAAGTCGTGATTTTTGGTTTCTGTACTTAGCCCATTTAGTACTATTGGGTTTATTTCACTTACTTTATAGTATTCATTAAACCCTAAATTCTCTAATGCCCTATTAGCATTGTATTTTAAGAAATTTATAACTTCACTTTCAAGACCGCTATCTTTGTATATAGTGTTTGTATAGTTTATTTCATTTTCCATTAAATCTTCAAGTATTTTGTACATTCTATCTTTTAATTCTTCTTTTTTAGCTTCTTCAAACTTTTCATATATTTCTTGAGAAAGAAGTCCTATATACTTTCCATGTAGTGATTCATCTCTAAGTATAAGAGATATTATTTCTCCACTTGCAACCATTTTACCTTGGCCTGCTAGATATAGTGGATAGAAAAAACCTGAGTAGAATAAAAAGCTTTCTAAGAATACACTTGTTACCATAGATAAATATAAACTTTCTTCATCTTTTGTATTTTTATATTGGGCTAGTACTAAGTCCGCCTTTTTCTGAAGTGTTTCTTCACTTTCTATCCATTTAAATAATTCTTCAATTTCATCATTAGAAAGCAGTGTCATAAATATAGATGAGTAACTTTTAGCATGTATTTCTTCCATAGTTCCCATAAATGATAATACTGCTTTTCTTTGAAGGTTATCTGTAAGGCTCATCATAGATGGTACCCCATCATTTCCTTGCTTAGTGTCTAGTAATGTAAGTCCACCTAATACTTTTTTATATAATTCTTTTTCTTTTTCATTTAATTCATTAAATACTTTTAAATCTTTTGAAACTGATATTTCCTCTGGTAACCAAAATTGTTTTACATTTTGTTCCCAAAAGGCTTGAGTAAATCCATCATCTTCTTTATTCCAGTTTACTGCTTTGTGTATTTTTTCTAATTTAAATATCATAGTACTCCCCCTTATACTGAACACATAAGACACTCATTGTTGTCTCTAGTCATTTTAGTTCTTGTGTAGTAAAGACTTTTTAGTCCTTTTTTGTAAGCATATATATATAATCTAGCTATATCTCTAGTTGTTTTATCATCTGTTACAAATAATGTTGTTGATATACCTTGGTCAACATGATTTTGGACTGTTGAAACTATATCTATAACTTTTCTCATATCCATTCTATATGCAGATTGGTAATAAAGCATGTTTTCATTAGTTAAAAATGGCATAGGATATATAGTTGTAGAATCACCATATGTTCTAACTTCAACCGGCTCTGTAATTGGCATTATACTTGATGTTGCATTTTGAACATAACTAATACTTTGAGTTGGTGCTATTGCTGTTAAGTATGCATTATATAATCCATGTACTTTTACTTCATCTAATAAAGCTTCCCATTCTTTAGTTGTAGGTATATGTATACCTTCAAACAATTTTTTTACTTTATCTGTCTTAGGTAAGTATGAATTTTTATAATATTTTTTTAATACATTACTATCTTTTCCTTTTGCATATTCTGATTTTTCAAACCCAACAAATGTTTTATTTCTCTCTTTAGCTATATTCATAGATGACTTTATAGCAAAATGTCTAACTATTGCAAAAAATACATTACAAAAGTCTATTGCTTCTTCTGATGTATATAGTATATTTTCTCTTACTAAGTATCCATGTAAATTCATAGCTCCAAGACCTACTGCATGTGACGAATCATTTCCATTTTTTATTGTTGGCACTTCATTTATACTAGTGTTATCAGAAACAAAAGTTAATGCTCTTATTGCAGTATCAATCGTATTTTCTATATCTTTATTATCCATTACATTAGCAATGTTTAAAGAACCTAAATTGCAACTTATATCTTGTCCCCATATATTTTCTCCAGCATATCCTTTTATATTTGATGGTGTTTGGTATTGAAATATTTCACAACATAAATTAGACATTTTGATTTTACCAACGTCTTTTAGTATATGTTCTCTATTTGCAGTATCTAAAAATACAACATATGGGTATCCACTTTCTTGTTGCATCTGTGCTATCTTTGTTAGCATTTTTCTAGGATTTATTTCTTTTTTTCGTATATCTTCATCATTTTTTAAAATATCATACCATTTTTCCATATCCATCTCATCAAGATTTATATTATATTTTTTATAAACAGAATGAGGATAAAATGCATAAGCCACCTCATTTTTCTCTGCCAATTCCATAAATTTATCTGGTATTAATGCCCCTAAAGATAATGATGCTAATCTTATTTTTTCATCTGCATTTATCTTTTTGGTATCCATAAGTAATTCAAAATCTGGATGAAATACACTTAAATATACAGCCCCGGCACCTTGTCTTGCACCCATTTGGTTAAAGTAGGTAAATGACTGTTCTAGCATTTTAGCAACTCCTACCACACCGCCTGCTGCTCCTTCTATGTCTTTAATAGGGTCTCCTGAAGCTCTTAACCTTGATAGATTAAGTGCTACCCCACCACCTATTTTAGACAAATGATTTGCTGATGAAATTGCATATGATATACCTTCTGTACTATCTTCTATAGATATCAAAAAGCACGATACCATTTCTCCTGCTCTAGCTCTACCTGCATTTAAAAATGTAGGTGTTGCTGGTTGAAATTCTTGTTTTACTAGTTTCTCTGCTAATTTTCTTACTAAATTTTTATCACCATTTCCAAGTGCTAAAGATACTATAAGAACTTTATCATTATAGCTTTCTAATATTTCTTTATTGTCATTAGTCTTAAGTGCATAGTTTTGATAAAACTTATTTGCACTCATATATGAATTAAATTTAAATCCATAATTTTTTATGATTCTTTCTACTTCTTTTATAAAGTCTATATCATATCTTTCTATTACTTCTTTAGAATAGTAATTATTATCTATTAAATATGATAGCCTTTCTTCAAGACTATTAAATACCTTTGTTCTAGGTTTTATATATTCATTTATATAACTGTATAATGCTTCTTTATCTTTTTCTAATTGATATTTTCCTTCTTTATTTTTTATTATGACTTGATTATTTAGTTCTATCCAGTTCATTTTTCCCACCTTTTATTTAATGTTTTACTAATCATTATCTACCACTTATAGATATAATATTTAAACCAAATACTATATATTGTATATACACCAATAAAAGTATTCTTAATCTATTATTATATTTTATTTTTTTTATTCTTTTTAATATATAGTTTTTTCAACACATAAGGCATTGATAATTTTTTATAATTGCTTTTTTTATTTACAAATAATATTCATTATGATATTCTTAAGTTAAGTGGGAACTTATATTTTATATAAGTATTACGCTAGCCCAAATAAAGGCACTTATCTTTTGATAGGTGCCTTTCCGTTTTTATAAGTACAAAAAATTTCTTTACAATACATAAATAAAGAACTACAATGTTTTTGAAAAGATATCTAACTAGGGGTGCCTTTTAGGCTGAGAAATGATAAATTCATTAACCCTTCGAACCTGATGTAGTTTATACTACCGTAGGAAAGTTACTTTTGTGTTTATTAATAGCTATAAAACAAATATAGTCTATTTATTAATACATATTTTGAGAAGCTTTGCCTTATGGTAAGGCTTTTTTTATTTATTAAAATATAATAAGGGGGATTTTAATATGATGTATACTACTCAAATGGATGCTGCTAAAAAGGGGATAATTACTAAAGAAATGGAAATAGTAGCAAAAAAAGAAAATATGGATGTTAATATTTTGAGAGAGCTAATATCTAAAGGTAAAGTAGCAATACCTGCTAATAAAAATCATAAATCTTTAAATCCTGAAGGTGTAGGCGAAAATCTAAGAACCAAAATAAATGTAAATTTAGGTATATCAAAAGATTGTTGTGATATTGATGAAGAGATGAAAAAGGTTAATTTGGCATTAGATATGAAAGCCGAAGCTATAATGGATTTAAGTTCTTTTGGTAAAACCAAAGAATTTAGAAAAAAACTTATATCATCTTCTAATGCTATGATAGGAACTGTTCCTATATACGATGCTGTTGGTTTTTACGATAAAGAATTAAAAGATATAACTGCTAAAGAATTTTTAGATGTAGTAAGAAATCATGCAAATGATGGTGTAGACTTCGTTACTGTACATGCTGGTATAAACAAAGAAACTGCATCTGTTTTTAAAAGAAACAAAAGACTTACTAATATAGTATCTAGAGGCGGTTCTTTAATGTATGCTTGGATGGAGCTTAACCAACGTGAGAACCCTTTTTATGAATACTTTGATGAATTACTTGATATATGCGAAGAATATGACTTAACATTAAGCCTTGGAGATGCTCTAAGACCTGGGTCTATAAATGACTCTTCAGATGCTTGTCAAATAAAAGAATTAATGATATTAGGTGAACTTACTCTAAGAGCGTGGAAACGAAATGTTCAAGTAATAATAGAAGGTCCTGGACATATGTCATTAGATGAAATTGAGTCTAATATGTTACTTGAAAAGAAACTTTGTCATGGTGCACCATTTTATGTGCTAGGTCCTATAGTTACAGATATAGCCCCTGGATATGATCATATAACAAGTGCTATTGGAGGTGCCTTAGCTGCTAGTTATGGAGCTGACTTTTTATGTTATGTAACCCCAGCAGAACATTTAAGACTACCTAACTTAGATGATGTTAAAGAAGGTATTATAGCTACTAAAATAGCTGCTCATGCTGCAGATATCGCAAAGAAAATTCCTAAATCTAGAGATATAGATAATCAAATGAGTAAAGCTAGACAAGAACTTGATTGGGAAAAAATGTTTGAACTTGCTATTGACCCACAAAAAGCTAGAAGATATAGAAAAGAGTCAACTCCTAAACATGATGATAGCTGTACAATGTGCGGTAAGATGTGTTCTATGAGAAATATGAATAAAATAATGAGTGGTAAAGACTTAAATTTATTAAGAGCAGATAATTAGTTACATACTTAATTTAATATTATAAATATCTATTATATTCTTTGCATAACTAAGTTTCATCATATTTTAATGATTTACAAAAGAATACATAAAGTGGTATACTGTCCTTTATAAATATATATTTTTGGAGGAATATTAATGGCATTTATAATATTAATATTAGGTTTTATTTTCCTTATAAAGGGTGCTGACATATTTGTCGATGGTGCTGCTTCAATTGCTAGAAAATTTAATGTTCCAGCTATGGTTATAGGTCTTACTATAGTAGCTATGGGTACATCTGCACCTGAAGCCGCAGTAAGTATTACATCTTCATTAGCAGGACAAAATGATATGAGTGTTGCTAACATCGTAGGCTCTAACTTTTTTAACATACTTGTAGTGTTAGGTGTATCTGCAATAATTGCAAAGTTACCAGTTCAAAAAGATACTATAAAAAAAGATACTCCATTTTTAATAGGTATAAGCTTTATGTTGTTACTATTTTCACTTGATTTACATATAAATAGATTTGAAGGTATTTTTTTCTTATTAGTATTTGCCTACTTCTTAATAAATACTGTAAAAAGTGCTAAAAACTCTAATAATGAAGAAGACTTATCTGGTGGTGAAAGTGCTATAGCTATAGAAGCTGAAGTAAGTGAAGATGTTCCTATGTTTAAAACAATTATATTAAGTTTAATTGGTATAGCAGGAATTATTGTTGGTGGAGATATGGTTGTTGATTCTGCCACGACTATTGCAACATCATTTGGTATGAGTGCAAACTTAGTTGGACTTACAATAGTTGCAGTTGGTACTTCACTTCCTGAATTTGTTACTTCTATTATGGCTATAAAAAAGGGTGAAACTGAAATAGCTATAGGTAATGTAATAGGCTCAAACGTATTTAATATACTTTTAGTTTTAGGTTTAGCTACAACTATAAGTCCGATATCTATAAGTACATTTGCTCTTATAGATATAATATTTATGACATTTATAACAGTTTTACTTTATATCTTTATGAAAAAAGATAATTGTCTTGTAAAAAAACAAGGTTTTATATTAATAGCTTTATATATAGTATATATGATATATACTATAGTTAGGTAATCTAAAAAAGGAAGAACATAATTATGTTCTTCCTTTTTATTCGCTTATTATATTTGTATTATTTATATTCTTATATTCTAATTTATTTATTGCAAATATAATTCCAAAACTTATGATAGAAATTATTATTGAGCATATAAATATGGCTTTCATTCCATATAAGTCTATTATATTTCCATATATAAGTTTTATAACTGATGACCCAATTCCTATACAAAAAGTGTATATAGTCATGGCTGTAGTGTATAATTTTTTTTCTACTACGTTTCCTATAAAGTCAAAAACAGTTATAGTCATTATAGCTATTGCTACACCATGAGAAGCTGATGCTAATATAAATAATGCTATATTATTTGTAAATGTATATATTATCCATCTAATAAAAAGTGCAATTGCACTTACAGTAATCATTTTTGTATTTCCATATTTTTTTAAAAGATCTTTGGTCTTAACCATAAAATAAAGTTCTGGAGCTACCATAAACACAGTCAACATTCCTACAAGTTCCTTGCCTGCTCCTAAGTTTAATAAATGTATACCTTGGTAGGCGCTTACCCCATCACTTAAGGCAACAATACTTATACTTGCTAAAAGTATTAACACATATTGTTTATTAGTAAATAATTTTTTTATATCTACTTTTAAATTTAACTTTTCTTTAGACTCCATTTCTTTAGGTGTATTTAAATATGGAGTTATAAATAAACATAGTAGCATACTAAACATAAACATGTAGAAAAATGCCAAATCATTTCCTGTTAAATTCATTATATGACCACAAATAAAAGCAGATAGTGCATATCCTATAGAACCTAATACCCTTACTTTTCCATAATTTTTATTTTGTTCTTTACAATATGAAGTTGTTATAGTATCTGCAAGTGGCAATAATGAATTTCTAAACATTTCAAAAAATATCGCTACTATAAATATCGGTATAAAAGACGTTGTTTTTGAATATAAATATCCCAGTAAAAATGCTACTAATACATTTATCCATAATATAAGCTTTTGTTTTTTTATAATATCACTTATAATCCCCCATATAGGTACAAGTGCTATACCAATTATAGATGGTATTGATACTATAATCCCTATTTGCGATGGACTAAAGTTTAATGTTTTTTCTAAGTATACAGGTAAATAAGTCATAAATGACCCCAATCCTATAAACATACATAAGTATTTTATATAAAATTTAGACATAATATTCCTCCTCTTATAAGAATATACCATAATATTGTTAGTTTTTGTACAATCATTTTTTTTATATTTTTTAGAAAATTTAGGTATATTTATTAGTATTTAAGGTAATTATTTAAATAAATAAAAAAAGTGTGTACATTTGCTTAAATAAGTGTTACACTTAAATTACAGTAAATCAAGAAATAATCTTGATGTAGGTTTATAGGAGAATTGAAAATGATTCAAGGAATAGTAAAATGGTTCAATAGTGAAAAAGGATTTGGATTTATATCTGTAGAAGGTGGAGATGATGTATTCGCTCATTTCTCAGCTATACAAGTTGATGGATTCAAAACTTTAGAAGAAGGTCAAAAAGTAAGCTTTAATATAGTTGAAGGTGCTAGAGGTCCTCAAGCTGAAAACATAACTATATTATAATCATATAGATACGTTTTAAAGACTCAAATTTATTTGAGTCTTTTTTATTTATTAATTTTAATAATCATAAATTTTCTGAATATAGCAACAATTAAAAATGTCTATGTGATTTTTTACATAGACATTTTTAGAAATACAAAAGTATTTATAGATACAATGTTTTATAGTATATAATTTACATATCTTTTTTATCTCGAGTTACATCATTTATCCAATTGCCACTTTTAACTCTTATAAATCCAACTATACCTTTTAATATTTCATCACTTTTTAATAGAAAAAATACAATAGGTATTGGTAAATTAAATATAAATGCACCTATAAATCCAAGTGGTATAGATAATCCCCACATAAATATCATTTCATATTTAAATACATACTTATTATCTCCTCCTCCTCTTAAAACACCCATCATAAGATTTGAAGATAAAGACCTAAACAATGCTACTATAGCTGTTGCTGTCATTATTTCTTTTGATATTAATTTCGTTTCTTGTGATATATTATAAAATCCTAATATCACATCTTTACATAAATAAATCATTAAAGCTGATATAACTCCAACTATTATGCTTAGTATGATTATAGTGTTTGCATATTCTTTTACTTTTTCATAGTTTCCTTTACCTATAGCATTACCTATTATAACTGATGAAGCACTAGATAATCCTTGTATAAATAAAGTTGCAAATTGATTTACTACATTATTTATGCTATTTGCTGCAACTACACTAGTCCCCATCCTACCAACTATTATAGATATCATAGACGATCCTACTGACCAACATAGTTCATTAAAAAATATGGGATATGTTACTTTTACATAATCATTAAATATTATTTTATCTATTTTCAAAATATAATTTAACCTATATTTTATTTTACTTTCTTTAAAAATTATATATGCAAATATTATAAAAAATTCTATTATCCTAGATATAACAGTTGCAATAGCTGCTCCTTTAATTCCTAATGGACTTATCCCAAACCTTCCAAATATTAATATATAATTTAAAAATATATTTATAAATAAAGATATACTATGTATGATCATAGGTATTTTAACAGTTTTAATGGACCTAAGTACACCGACAGTAGAAACTGTTAATGAATAGAATACATAACTTATACTAACTATCCTTATATACTTCTCCCCCATTGATATAACTGATATATCATCTGTAAATAGCTTCATAAATGCACCTGGCATAACCATAGCCACTAATACAAATAATATTGATAGTGCTATACTTAGCCAGTATGTAATAGTAATTACCTTGTGTATTGATTTTATATCTTTTTTCCCATAGTATTGAGAGCACATAACGTTAGAGCCTCCAGAAATCCCAAACATTAATATCATCAATATAAAAAAAAGATGATTAGCTATAGCTGCTGATGATAACTCTACTTCGCCTAGTCTACCTAACATAACAGTGTCTGCCATATTAACAGATACTGTTATTAAATTTTGTATAGCTATTGGTATTGATATATCTATTATACTTTTATAAAACGATTTATCTTTTGTCATATACACTTATATTCATTCCTTTCACAAGTACATATATATCTTTTGTATTATTTAAAAGTTAATACATGTACTTATTTACTATTTATGTATATAAAAAAGACTAAGATTTAATCCTAGCCTTTTTATGATTAATCACATCTATATGTAGTTTTTCGTATTTTTGATTTTATATTCTAATTTTTTAGTCAAACATTATATCTATTATATCATCTACTGACATTTTACTAAGAAAATTTCCACTATCTGTATTACTATCTATAAGCTCTTTTACTAATTCTTTTTTCATTTCTTGTAATCTTATAATTTTTTCTTCTACTGTATCTTTAGATATTAGTTTTATAACATTAACAACATTTTTTTGCCCTATTCTATGAGCTCTATCACTTGCTTGATTCTCTACTGCAGGATTAAACCATGGGTCAAAGTGTATAACTATAGATGCACTAGTTAAATTTAAACCTGTACCTCCTGCTTTTAACGATATTAAAAACACATTATCATTATTTTTATTGAAATCTTTAACTAAATTAACTCTATCTTTTGGGTTAGTTTTTCCATCTAAATAGCTATAGCTTATATTTTCATAGTCTAATCTATCTTTTATTTTCTCTAATACTTTTGTAAACTGTGAAAATACTAATATTTTTTTGTCTTTATTTTCTTTTAACAATTTTACAAGCACCTCTAATTTAGAGTTTTTTATCTCATAGTTTTTAACCATTAATTCAGGGGCTATCGCTAACTGTCTAAGCTTAGTTAAATAAGATAATACAGACATATTATCATTTATTTGAATTTTATTTTTAGCTAAACTAAGTAAACCTAAGTATGCCTTTTTATGTTCTTTGTTAAGCTCTACATAATACTTTTGCTCAATTTTTTCTGGTAATTCATTTATAACTTCTTTTTTTGTTCTTCTTAATAAAAATGGTTTTATAAGCTTTTTTAAATCGTCTATATTACCTTTGTCTAAAAATATTTTTTTAAACTTTGATTTATCATATAAATATCCTGGCATTACAAAGTCAAATATAGACCATAACTCTATTAAGTTATTTTCTATTGGAGTTCCAGTTAGCGCAAACTTAACTTTTGCATTAATTTTTTTTACAGACTTAGCTATTATAGAATCTGGATTTTTTATATTCTGGGCTTCATCTATTATACAGTAATCAAATTTTATATTTTTATATTTTTCTGTATCGTTTTTGTAGGTTGTATAAGTTGTAAGTATTACATCATAATTATCTATATGGTTTATAACATCCTCTCTTTTAGACTTATAAGCTAGACCTATTTTTAGATTAGGAGAAAATCTTTTAAATTCTTCAAGCCAATTATAAATAAGTGATGTTGGTGTTAATACAATAGCTTTTTTATTTTCATTAGATTGTAAAAAAGCTATTATTTGTATTGTTTTACCTAACCCCATCTCATCTGCTAAAATTCCTCCAAACTCATATCTAGACAAAGTTTTTAAAAATTCATATCCTTTAATCTGATACTCTCTAAGTTTTGCATTTATATTAGGCTGATCAATTTTTAAATTTTCTACTTTTTTAAAGTTCTCGACTATATTGTCTATATGATGACTTCCTTTTATAATAGAACTATCATTATCTTCTATATATTTTTTTAGATATAGTGATTTATTATTGTCTATTTTCATAGAAGTAAGATTTTCATACATCCCCAAAGTATCTATTAGTTCTAATGATTCTTTTAAATTCTTCTCACTTAAATCCAAGTAATTTCCACTTTTAAGTCTATATAATTTATTGTTTTCTTTATATGCATTGTATATATTTTTATATTCACCTTCACTTATTCCATCTATTTCTAGTCTTGCATTCATATAACCATCTTTTGATGATAATATATTAAATGTTATATTTGGATTTAACTTTGCGCCTTCTTTACTTTCATATTCTTTATCGTTATTTAAATCTTCTATACCCTTTAGTACTATCGCTACTATGTGAGAGCATAAATTATTAGATTTTATACTTTGTGACTCTGAAAAACAATCACAACTTACATTTGATATTTCTCTAGTTTTAGTATTTATACTTATCATTGATGTATAATCTCTTCTTCTTTGTTCATCTAACACAGTTCCATAAAATATACATTTACTGCCATTTTGTTTAGCATAATTGTTTAAAATTACTCCATTTTTGTATATATAATGTCCTGAATTGTATCTACTTCTATCTGTATATGTTTTTAAAATTTCTTCTAAATTTATATTCATTTTATCCACCTTATTTAATTTTTTGTAAGTCTAATTTATCACTATAAAAAATTAAAAGCTACCCTTTTTTATAAAAAATAAGTGTAGAATATATTCTACACTTATTTTTTACTTAATATATACTTAAAACTGATGTTAAACTAGGATCATTTAATAAATAATCAAAGTAACTATGAGCTGAAGTATATCCAATTCCATACTTTTCATTTTTATTATCTACATTTTTATATTCTTCTAAAGCACTCTTTACTGTATTATAGTCCTTCATATTATTAACTTTGTATATATCTCTTTTATCGTTAGGTATATTTGATACATAGTTAGGCTTCATAAAATATCTTGCATCATCTACTTTATGTTCATCACTAAGCTTTTTTAATACTTGTCCATTTCTTCTATGCATTATATGATCATCATATCTATAGTGATGTGCTATATGTGTAACGCTTCCTAACTTTTTTTCAAAGTTTAGTATAGTCTTTTCCATTAGATCATAATGAGTTCCTGGTTTTTTAGCTTCATCTGCTAGTATTATTACATTATCTTTTTTTACTCCTAGTTTATTTAGACATGCTTTAAACTCATTGTTTCTTAGTCTTTCTTTTTCTTTTCTATCTATACCCTTAAATTTTGGGTTATTTTTAAACACATTAACTCCCGACCCATCTGATACTAAAGTTACATATACATTGTCCGTTCCACATTCTTTAATAGCATCTACTATAGCAGTTCCTCCCCATAAAACCTCATCATCTTGATGTTGTGGGTAAAATACCACATGATCTTTAAATCTTTTAATATTGCCATTATTATACTGAGAGTATGCTGTATGTACACCAAATATTACTAACACAACTATTATTATCCCCATTATTTTTTTATCTTTTTTGTCTTTCATTTTCACACCACCTACTATTTTTATTTATATGTCGAAAATAGTCGTCTTTAAGCTTATTTTATATTAGCATACTTTACATCTAAATTATATGAAATTTAATATATTGAAATTTTTTTGTTACCGTTTTGAAATTTTTTTGTTACTTTTTAAATGTTTTTTATATAAATTAAGCTTTATACCCTTAATAATTTTAATAATTGAAAAGAAATAGGGGATAATTAGCCATATCACTATTTATCCCCTATTTCTTTTACTCTATTTAATAAAAACTTACATTTTTTATTACTCTGCATCAAAATCTATATGAAACTTTCCTTCTGGTGAATTTATATCTAAATAAGATAAATTAAAATTTTCATCCATTACGTCTATTTTATATTCAAATAAAACATCATCTTCTTTCTTAGACATAAATATGTAGCTACCATTATCTTTATCTTCTATTTCATCACATATTTCTTCATATATTTCTTCACCACTTACACTTCTTTGGTATCCAGAATTTTTTATTTTCTCTTCTATTAATCTGTATATTTCTTCCATGTTAAACTTCCTTTCTAGTTAAACTACTATATATTATATACTTACATAGTATTTGTTAATTCATAATTATATCATTTAAATATACAGCATAACAATATTTATAAAGTTATTTTCTCTAATATAAGTTTATTTAACCTTTACATATATTGCGAAATTATATTATATATAATATGCTTATCTAAGAGGTGATAATATGAATATATTAGAAAATGATAAACTTATAATAGAATCTAAAAATAGTGGTGCTGAACTAACTAGAATATACTCTAAAGATCTAAAAAAGGAAATACTATGGAATGGAGATAGCACTCATTGGTCAAGACACTCTCCTATATTATTTCCTATAGTCGGTAGATTAAAAGACAACAAAACTTATATAGAAGATAAGTTCTATAATATGAGTCAACATGGATTTGCTAGAGATATGGATTTTGAAATTATTTATAATGATAATACCTCAATAACTTATAGATTAATATCTAGTGATGAAACTAAAAAACTATATCCTTATTCTTTTGAACTTTTAATAAAATATACTATTATTAATAATAGCATAAATACTAATTGGATTGTTTTAAACAAAGATACAAAAGATATGTATTTTTCAATAGGAGCACACCCGGCATTTAATATATATGATGATTTGTGCAATTACTACCTAGAGTTTAAATCTAGAGATATAGTAAAAAGAATAAACTTAGAGGGTCCTTATTTTAATAGTGTAAAAGAAGTTTATAATTTAAATAATTTAAGATTAGAACCTAAGATTTTTGAAAAGGATGCATTAATATATACTAATATAGATAGTATTAACTTAAAATCTAATAAATCTAAAGATTACATAAACATTAATTTTAAAGATTTTCCACTAGTTGGAATATGGACTCCTTACTACAAAGATACAAACTCTACTGCTCCATTTGTATGTATTGAACCATGGTTTGGACTAGCTGACAGTGTAAATTCGGATAAAATATATACTAACAAAGCTTATATAAATAAACTTAAACCTTTAGAGTCATTTAATAGTTTATATACTATAACTATAGAAAAAGAGTAAGGATTAACTTACTCTTTTTCTATATGTTAATTATCTTTATTAATTAATTTTTTATATGGTTTTTGTATAATTATATCTACAACTTCGCCTATTGCTATGTAAATTAATATTTTTGGTTCTGTAAAAGTTATATAAATAAATATACCTATTATAATGACTATTAATCCTATAATTTTTATTAAAATCTTTTTATTGTCTTCATCATAGTCTAAATCGTCTAAGCATCTGTCAAAATCTTCTTTAGCTCCTAAGCTATAAAGTCTTTCACATACAAAAGCTACCCAAAATAGTGGCATATTTACATCATAAAACAATTTATATGCAACTAGAGCTAATATAGAAAATAATAAAGATGAAATAACTACATTATCCTTACTCTTAGCTTTCACTTAAATCATCCTTTCCATATATAAAATATCATACAATATTACTTTTTTCTACATAATTTCTAATTTATATTATAAAAATAAAGAGCTGCCTTATAAAGCAACTCTTTATTTTTATCCAATTATAGCATCTTTAATTTTTCTATTTATGTTATCCATATACTTATCTCGTTTTATTTTGTATTCATTATAAGAGTCTATATTTCTACATATGCTATTTATTTCATTTCTAACTACATTATTTATACTATCTAAACTTTGTTCATATAATATCTCTATAGAATCTATTTGTATTAATGTACTTGCTACCTCCATATATATATCATGTAATATATATTTACTATCTGATTTAAAATTAAGCTCTAGTTTACCTTGATGTTTTATAGGGACTATTTTTTCTTTTATAAATAATATAAAGTTTTCGAAATCCTTTTTATTATTAAGAGGCTCTACTTCAAATAGTATCCTAAAGAATAAGTTCCATATAAATTCACAGTTTAGCTTGCTCATTATAAAGCTACCTAGTTTTTCACAAAATTCATCTTCAAATTCAGGGCTTTTACCAAATTTTATTTTCGAGTTAAAGTCTATATCTTTCTTAGCTATCTCATTTAGCCTCATAAGACCTTGTATTGTTGTATCTTCACTTATATCTAAGCCATCTTTATTCTTATTAAATGAATAGTTTATAATAGTTTCACAAGGCTTTTTAAAATCTACTATAAATCCTATATCTTTTTCCATTTTTTCAGCAAAAGTATCATATGCAATTTTAGCTAAAAACTTTTCCATAGACTTTTGCTTTAATGTTTTATCTTTTGAAGTGTTTTCATTAAAAGATTTATAAACAGATAAAAGCTGGTTGTCTATCATTGCTAGATTATTTTTTATTGATGCCATAACATCACTTAAAAATTTATCTACCATTACATAAGTATTATTTTTATATATAACTTGATGTTCTATATCACTCCAAAATATATTTACCATGGATTTTATCTGTATTTCAAAATTTATTTTGTTTTTTCCATATGTAAATAAACCATTTATTCTATATATTTCAAATCCATTTTTTTGTTTTCGTGGCTGCTCTTTATCTAGCCTTATCTTAACCTTGTCATTACTTTTATTATAAAAATATATATTATCATCTGTAGTATCAAAATAAGACTTTAATACTTTATATATTAATTTCTCTTCTTCTATAAATCTACACTCTAGTCTTACACCTATTAAGTCTGATAGATTATGTATAAGCTCTTGTGGTGTCTCATATCTTTTTAAATATCTATTTCTTATTATTTTTTCTCTTAAACTATATTCTGTTTTTACTCTTGAATTAACATTTAAATATTCTTGGTCACTAGATTCAAGTATATTTTCAAAATAGTTCTCTAGTTCTTTTGATAGCATATTTAATGTAGGTGTTAAGGAGTTTAATAAATCAATTGACTCGTCTATAAATTCAAATTCTTTAAGGCTCATAATATTCTCCTATTTCTTTTTAGTACTTAAATTTTACACAAAAAAGGGACATTTATCAAATGTCCTTTTTAAATTTTACTGTATACTTATACCAAAATGAGTATTTTAAATAAATTTAGTAAATACTCATTTTTAGCATACATTATATATTATTTATTATTTTTCCCTTAAGTATTTTAAATTCTACTTCATCTATTACACCTAAGTCGTATAAATTTTTTATCTTTAATAATTCATTTTCTACATCATAGGATAAATTTTCATTAGAGTTATTAATTTTATAATTCTCTTTTAAATTATTATCAGCAATTGGCTCTACATTATTACTTATAAATGTATTTTCATTTACAAATATTTCTTTGCTACTTATTATGTCTTCTACTTCTATATTATTTATATCTCTTTGTAATATATTGTTGTCATATACCCTTACACTTTGAACTCTTACTAATTTTTCTATATAATTTTTTATCATAAGACTATTTCTAAGCTTTAAATTATCATTTTCGTAAAGACTATAGATCACTTCTTTTAAGCTGTCTTTTGATTCTTTACTTAATATAAATCCTTTATTAGTTAATATGTCTAGGCATATTTCATATAATTCAATATTTGTATAGTCCTCAAAGTCTAACCATATAGGGAATCTATAATTTAAAGACTCATTTAATAAAACTAATTCTTTCATTTTATCTTTTTGGCCAGATAAAACTATTTTTATTTTATTTTTATTGTTATCTATAAATTTTAAAAGTATAGAAATTATTTCTTTGTAATTATTAATATCTAATAATAAGTGAGCCTTATCTATTAATACTATTTTACCTAAAGATTTATTTAGTATATCTTCTAATTTTAAGCCACTATTTATTTCACCTATTATTTCTCTTATATCAATTTCTACTATATTCTTAGACTTTATCATATCCCTTGAGTAATACATTTCTGCTAATATGTTTAAAATAGATTTTTTACCTGTTCCTACATTTCCTGTAAATACTATGTTACTATACTTATTTCTATTATTTTTTTTGCCTAGTTTTACTCTCTTTTCTTGTATTTTAATAAGTTTGTATTCATTTCTTAAAAATTCTTTTGCTTTTTCATTTCCTTTAAGAGATTTAAGTTTTTCTTCTAAATCAAACTCATACTCTGATACTTTAATTTTTTCTATATCTTTAGTTGTAATTAGATTCATTTCATAGGTGCTTATGTTTTCTTCTGCTATTCTTATGCTTTGATTTCTTATTAGATTTTCTACATAATTTCTAACCATTCTACCATTTCCTGATGTAGAATCTGATTCTTCATATATATCTTCAAAGCTTTTTTTAAGAGATACATATGCATTTTTAGATAATTTGAATCCTGTTGAATCTATTAAATTAATAGCCATTTCTAATAGTTCATTTGGGTTGTAATCTTCAAAAGTTGTCCAAATTGGGAATCTTGATTTTAATCCTATATTAACATCAAAGAAATCTTCCATCTCTTCTTCATATCCTGCAAGTATTACTACAACCTCTTTAGAATAGTCTTCTATAAGCTTAAGAAGTGTTTCTGTAGCCTCTCTACCTAATGAATCATTAGCTAATGTATAGGCCTCATCTATAAATAAAACTCCTCCTATAGCCTCTTTAAACTTTTCTTCAGTCTTTTTACTAGTTTCACCTGGTACCTCTGATATAAAACTTGATCTATCCGTTTCTATCATCTGACCTACCTTTAAAAGACCCATGCTATTTAGCATTTCTGATACTAATCTTGCTATACTAGTTTTACCTGTTCCTGGATTACCTACAAACACCATATTTAAGTTTTGCTCTATTTTAGTATCTATTCCCGCTGCTTTTCTCTTCTCTTGTGCAACTATAAGCTTATATTGGTTTCTAAGTAAGCTTTTAACTTCATTTAAACCTACTATTTGGCTTAGTCTTTCTTCTAAATTAAATTTTGCTTTTGCTTTAAAGTTGAAATTGTCTCTTTCTAGCAAATCTATTTCCTTACTTTTATCATTTATATACTTTTTAGATGCATCTAATATAGCATTTTCAACTATATTTCTTACAAATCTAGCATTACCTAAATCATTTTTACCACTTATTTGATTTTTCGCAAATAAGTCTATTAATTCATTTTTAACGTTTTTTGCTATTCTATATCCTTTTGATTTTGCAATATTTAAAGCTATCTCATACATTTCATACGGAGTATAATCTTCAAAATGTATAGTGTTTAAAAATCTTGATTTAAGACCTGGATTAAATGCTAAAAATTCATCCATATCTTTTTCATATCCTGCAAGTATTACAACTAAATCATCTCTATTATCTTCTATACCTTTTAATAATGCATCTATTATTTCTTTTCCTACTTTATCATCATCACTTTCACATAGTGAGTATGCTTCATCTATAAATAATACTCCTCCCATAGCAGAATTTATTATATCTATAGTTCTTTTAGCTGTTTCTGCTGGGTTTTCTGTTACAAAATCAGCTTTACTAACTTCCCTATATATACCTTTAGATAATATATTTAGTGCATTTAAATATTCAAAAGTTACTCTAGCTGCATTAGTTTTACCTGTTCCTGCATTACCTGCAAATATCATATTTAATGATATATTAGATGTTTTTAGTCCAAGTCTTTCCCTAATTTTTTGTACTTTGTAGTTGTTTTTAACGCTTGTTAAAAATTCTTTTAAATCTTTCATTCCTATAATAGAATTTAATTTGTATTCAACTTCTTCTAATGTAGGTGTTGAATAATCACTAAGTGAGAATATTTCATTTTTTATGTTGCAATATATTTCGTCATTATCTACATATATTAATATTGTACTATTTTCTTTAATATTTTCTTTTAAAATCAAGTTTGTTAAGGGTTTACATAGCTTGTAAGATACATATTCACTAATTCCAAAATTTGAATCTTTTTTATATGTTTCTTGTAAGTATTTGCAAATTCCAAAGTATTCATCGCTTTGATCATCTTCTTTAATATCTAATACTATTTTTACGTTGTGATTTTCTTCTTTTATTTTTATAGTTTCTAGAACTTCTCTTTTTACTATTTTATTTCTTTCCTCCTTATTAAGAGGCTTAGTATATAATACTTTATCTATGTTATTGCTAAATGACTTAGTAAAGTGTTCTTCTATATTAAACTTCTCATCATTAGTTGTATATACTAAGAACTTATTATGACAAACTATATTGTTTATAGTATCCTCATCTTCATCATTTGCTTGTATTAAAAATTTATTTTTTATTATGTAATTATTGTCTAAGTTTAAGCAAGTATTTGGATATACATTTGATAATACATTTAGCATATCTTCACTAGCTTTTTCACTATTTTTAAATAGTATACAAGAAGAATCACTACTTAGTTTTTCATATAAATCTGTTAAAAATGCGCTATATCCTAAATTAAAATTATATGATGCTAAATCTATTTCTTGTATATGTGTATTATCTATAAAATCTGAATTATTTAGGTATTCAAATATCCTTCTTACACTAGTTTTTTTAGCAGTTTCTTTATCCCCTATTAAAAATAATATTCCTTTTTCTTTGTTTATAAATTTTTCTTCAAAATACTCACATATTTCCTTGATAAATTTTTTTTGCCCTATAAGCTCTCTATTTAATTTTCTTTCTATATAACTAAATTTTTGTTTTATAAAGTCTTGTTCATTCTCCATATGATTCACCCTTCAATGTTTTATTATTTTTTATAGCCTTAAGATATTCTTACCCCAAAAATTATATTTTATATATATAATATAATTTTTTTTACAAAAAAACCTCATAGATATCTATGAGGTTTCAAAACTGGTGACCCATCCGCGACTCGAACGCGGGACACCCTGATTAAAAGTCAGGTGCTCTACCGACTGAGCTAATGGGTCTTATATAATTTAATAACATAAGCTTACAGCAACTTACTCATTGCAAGTTATCTGCTCTACTATCTAAATAACTATAAGTTTTGGTGGGATTAACAGGGCTCGAACCTGTGACCCCCTGCTTGTAAGGCAGGTGCTCTCCCAGCTGAGCTATAATCCCAAAGTGGTGACCCATCCGCGACTCGAACGCGGGACACCCTGATTAAAAGTCAGGTGCTCTACCGACTGAGCTAATGGGTCATTTGTTTTGTTTACTTCTCTCAACCACAAATATTATTATATTCGTTTTTTTTTGTTTCGTCAACACTTTTTGTATATTTTTTCAAATTATATTTTATTTTTTTCTATATCTGTTGATTTTTCTACTTTTTTAGAATTATTTTAAATTTAAAAATTAAAAAGAGTAGTAACCTACTCTTTTATTATTTGTTTAATACTATTTTTTTATGTTTAGAATTTATTAACTTTGAAAATACAGTTACTCCTAAAAGCTCTAATACACTTATTATAACAATAGTTCCTCCTGGTGCTATGTCTAAATAAAAAGATATTAATACCCCACTTATTATAGCTATCTCACCAAATAATACTGAATAAAATATTGATTGTTTAAAACTTTTTGCTACTTTTAAGCTTGTAGCTACTGGTATTGAAATAAGGGATGATACTAATAATACCCCAACTATTCTAAGTGTTATTGTTATGCTTGCTGCAACTAATATCATAAATATTGTGTTAATAAGTTTTACAGGTATTTTAGAAAATTTTGCATTTTCCTCATCAAATGTTATATATAATAATTCTTTAAATAATAAACTTACAAATAAAATAATTATAATTGCTACCATAATGATTATTTTTATATCTTCACTACTTACTGTAGCTATACTTCCATACATAAATGAGAATAAATCAAAGTTTGTATTTGATATACTTATAAGTATACCTGATATTCCAACTCCTAAAGCCATTATTATAGCTATTGACAAATCAGCATATTCCTTTAAATAAGTTCTTAATCTATCTATTATTATAGCTGCTATACTTGATGCTACTAAAGATCCTATTAAAGGATTTACACCTACTATAGTAGCTGATGCTATACCTGATAGTGCTATATGTGACAGACTATCTCCTATTAACGATAATTTTTTAAATACTATAAACATTCCCATTAATGGACATATAAGCCCAACTATTAAGGAAGCTGTAAGTGCCCTTACCATAAAATCATATTGAAAAATTTCCAAAATATTGCCTCCCCACTTTAACTACTAAATAAATTAAGCATTATAGATTCATCTATATCTTTTTTGCTATTTTCTATTAATTCTATTTTTTTATTTTTTATTAATGCTAATTTTTTAACTTCTTCTTTTACTATAAATAAATCATGAGATACTATTATTATAGTTAAATTTAATTTTTCATTTAACTCTTTTAGTATTTTATAAAATTCTTTTTGTCCGTTTACATCTATTCCAACTGTTGGTTCATCTAAAAATAGTATTTCAGGTGATTTTACAAGTTCTCTAGCTATAAATACTTTTTGTTGTTGACCTCCGGATAAACTTCCTATTAGTCTATCTTTATACTCATACATTCCTACTAATTTTAAAACTTCATCAACTTCTTTTTTGTATTTTTTACTTACTCTTTTAAACAAACCTACCTTAGATACTAAACTTAATGATACTACTTCTTCTACTGTTATAGGAAATGAACTAGAAAATGAATTTGATTTTTGGTCTACATAACCAATTTTATTCCATTCATCAAAGTTATTTATATTTTTATTAAGTAAGTCAATACTTCCTTTAACTGGTTTTAATTTATTTATCATAAGCTTAAGCAAAGTACTTTTACCAACACCATTTTGCCCTATAATACCTATGTAATCACCTTTATTTATATTTAAGTTTATATTATCTAATATAACTTTATCTTCATATCCAAAGCTTACATCGTTAAATTTAATTACTTTATCCATATTTATCCCTACTTTAAAACTAAATTTAGTGTTTCTAAGTTTTTATTCATTAAAGATATGTAATCTTTATTATTGTCAAAATCCTTTTTACTTATATTGTCTATTGAATATAGCACTGTTGTTTTTATATTAGCCTCATCTGCTATAGTTTTTGCTACATTTGGATTTACAAGACCATCAAATAGTATGTATTTTATATTATTCTTTTTTGCATAGTTAGCTATTTCACTTATTTTGCTAAGAGATGGTTCTTGATTTGGACTAATTCCTGTTATAGATATTTGATTTATTTTATATTCATCACATAAATATCCATAAGCGCCATGAGATACTATTATACTCTTATTTTTTTTGTCTTTTAAATTTTCATCATAATTACTTTTTAGCTTTTTTAACTTTTCTATATATTCATTATAATTTTTTTCATAATAGTCTTTGTTTTTTTCGTCTGCTTTGATTAAAGCATTTTTTATGTTTTCACATTCTTTCATAGCTAAATCTACATTTAACCATACATGAGGATCATACTGCCCGTGATTATGAGATTCATGATTCTCTTTTTCGTGATTTTGTTCTTCATCATAAGTAAGTGGTTTTATACCTTCACTTGCATCTACTATCTGTAGTTTATTTTCACTTTTTATTTTATCTGCAAAGCTATCTAATCCTAATCCATTTTTTATAAGTAAATCAGCATTTTGAATATCTTTCATAAGCTTTGGCGTTATTTCATAGTCATGAGGTTCTACTCCTGGTGGAATTACATAATTTATATTTATCTTATCTTTTCCTATATTTCTTGTAAAATCGTATATAGGAAATACTGTTGTGTAAACATTTATTTTCCCATTGTCTTTAGCTGTATTATTACCACTAGAACAAGCTACAGCACTTATCATTGTTATTACTGATAATAATGCTAGTAATATTTTTTTCATATATTTCTCCTTCCATATGTAAATCTTTATAATTATATCCAAAATATTATTTATTTAATCTATACCATTTTTAATTGATAATAAATATCATTATCGAATATTTTATAACTTTTTACTCATTTAGTCAATATATTACATTTTATGTTATTTATAA